>NZ_JBEXNT010000010.1:0-121563 GCF_040611255.1 Kitasatospora sp. NPDC002965
GGCGCACGGGTTCGGGTACCGGCGCCGGTCCCGCGCCCCGCGCCCCACGCCCCCACGGGTGCGCCCACCCGTCCGAGTGGTCCGCCGCCGTGTCCCGCGCGCCCGGCGGTGGGGCACGTCGATGCTGACGGTGGCGCGGCCGGACCCGGCCCGCGCCCGAGCAGCGACGAAACGGGTGAGCGCGATGTCCCAGAACCTGTTCCACCGATCCCTCCGGGCCGCCTGCGCGGTGGTGCTCCTGACCGCCGGTCCGGTCGCGGCGGCCACCGTCTACGGCGCCGACCTCGCGGTCACTGTCGCCGATCCCGCGCCCGTCCACGGCGGCGGCTTCACGTTCCTGCACCCCGTGGTGAGGAACACCGGTGGCATCGCCACCACCGAGCCGTTCACCCTGGCCGTCCACCTGCCGCCCGGGGTCGTCGGCACCGGCACGGCCCCCGGCGGCACCTGTTCCACCGGACCGCACGGCCACACCGTGACCTGTACGTTCCCGGCCGGCCTGGACGCCGGTGCCACCGCCGGCGCCGAGGTCCGGATCTCCGTCGCCTCGGGCATGGCCCCGGAGGTCCTCCGGGGAACCGTGGAGGTCGCCCTCCCCGGCGACCCGACCCCGGCCGACAACTCCGCCACGTTCGACATCGAGGTCCTGTAGGCCCGCCCGCCCGGGGCCGCCGCACCGCGGCCCGGGACGGCGTCCGGGGCGTGCACCGCCCGGCGGGAGCCCCGCCCCCGGCGGTGCACGCCGGGGACCGCCGAAAGTAGAGACATCCCCGGGCCCGATTCACTACCGTCGTTCCGACGGGGTTCGGGCGCGCGGCCGTCGGCCCGCGGTCGACGGCCCGCAGGGCGACCTGACGGCAGGTGGCCGGACCACGGTCGGCCCGCGGCCGGCCGGTCTCGGCAGGGGGTGGGAATGGCACAGGCGAAGAGGCGTCTGTCGCGTGCGGAGGCGGTGCGGCAGCGGGCCGGGGCCCAGTTCATCGGCCGACGGGCGCAGTTGGCCCTGTTCGTGGAGAACCTCGGCAAGGATCCCGATCCGGACGCCGGGCCGGACCCGGCGGACTTCCTGTTCCACGTGCGCGGGGTGGGCGGGGTCGGCAAGTCGACACTCCTCGCGCAGTGGCGGGAGGCGGCCCACCGGGCCGGAGCACTGACCGCGCTGGTCGACGACACCGACGTCCACGGCGTCGAGACCACGCTGACCGCACTCGCCCGCCAGCTGGCCGAACAGGCGGGCCCGCTCAGGGAGTTCGACAAGGCGGTCGAGCAGTACCGGCGGGCGCTGCAGGCCTCCGCCGAGCGCGTGCCCGAGCAGTCGCCCGGCGCGGAAGCGGCGTCGCTGCCGGCACGGCTCGTGACACAGGCGGCGTTCGGCGCCGCCTCGGTGCTGCCGGGGGCGGGCGTGGTCGCGGCCATCGCGAGTCCGGAGACCGTCGCGCAGGGTGCGGACCGCCTCGTCGCGGGCGTGCGGCAGCGGCGGCGCGGCGGCGACGGGGACGAGTCGGCACTCAGCCGCGCCTTCGTGGCCGAACTCGGCCGGATCTGCGAGCGCGACCGGGCACGGCGACCGTGGATCGTGCTGTTCCTCGACACCTGGGAGGTGACCGGCCGCTACCTCGACGGTTGGCTGAGGGAGACCATCGACGACGCGTTCGGCGCCCTGCCGCTGGAGGTCGTCTTCGTCCTCGCCGGGCGGGACGAGCTCGCCGAGCGCGAGTGGGCGCCGTGGCGGCCCGTCCTGGTGGACGTGCCGCTGGAGGTGTTCACCGAGCAGGAGGCCCGCGACCTGCTCGCCGCCCGGGGCGTCACCGATCCCGGTGTGGTCGACGCGGTCCTCCGGATGTCGATGCGGCTGCCGCTGCTGGTCGCCCTCCTGGCGCACGCCGACCCCGGCGCGGTCGACGTCGTCGCCGACGTCGGCGCGGACGTGGTCGACCAGGCCGTCGTGCGGTTCCTCCAGTGGATCGCCGAACCCGAGCGCCGCGAGACGGTGGTGGCCGCGGCGCTGCCGCTGCAACTGAACCAGGACCTGTTCGCCTGCGCCGTCCCTGACGCCGAACCGGCCGCCTGGGAATGGCTGTTGGGCCAGCCCTTCGTGGCCGGGCACGGCGACTTCCGGCAGTACCACGCCGTGGTCCGCACCAGCATGCTCCGCCGTCGCCGCACGCAGTCGCCCCGGCTGTGGACGGCCGCCCACTCCCGCCTCGCCGAGTACCACGCCGCCGCCCGGACGTCGGCGGAACAGCACCTCCAGGTGTCCCGGCGGACCGCAGACCCGCGGTGGCGCCGGCACCTGCTCAACGAGACCTACCACCGGCTGTGCGCGGATCCGCTGGCCGGCCTGCCCGCGGCCCTCGAACACACCGCCCGGACCGCCGGTGAGGCCCCGGACGCCCTGGCCGTGTGGGCGGAGATGCTCCACCAGGCCGCCCAGGACAGCGCCGACGCCGACCTCACCCACTGGGCCGACCTGATCAAGTCGGCCGCCGCCGGTGAGCAGCCGGTCCTGGAGACCCTCGGCGTGCTCACCGCCCCGGTCCTGCCCGCCCGCGTCCGGGCCTGGGCCCTCACCCACCGGGGCTACCAGAACTTCATCGAGGACCGCGACGACGACGCGCTCGCCGACCTCGACCTGGCCGTCGCCACCGCGGCCGGTCTCTCCCAGACGCTCGCCTACCGCGGCCGCGTGCACAGTTGGCACGCCCGCTACGAGCAGGCCCTGGCCGATCTCGGTGCCGCGCTGGCCCTCGACCCGGGCAACGCCTGGGCGCTCGCCCGGCGCGGGGAGACCCACCAACTGGCGGGCCGTGCCGAGGAGGCGATGCTCGACTTCACCGCCGCGCTGGCCCTCGACCCCGACGACGCCTGGGCGCTCGGCTCGCGCGGCCAGGCCCACCGCCAGGCCGGCCGACCCGACGAAGCCATCACCGACCTCACCGCCGCCCTCGCCCTCGACCCCGAGTACGCCTGGGCCCGGGTCCAGCGCGGCGAGGCGTACCGGCAGACGGGCCGGTTGGAGGAGGCCGTCGCCGACCTCAGTGCCGTCCTGGCCGTCGACCCCGAGGACATCTGGGCGCTCGGCTCGCGCGGCCAGGCCCACCGCCAGGCCGGCCGACCCGACGAAGCCATCACCGACCTCACCGCCGCCGTCACCCTCAACCCCGAGTACGCCTGGGCGTTCGCCGAACGGGGCGAGGCCCACCGCCAGACCGGCCGGCTGGAGGAAGCCGTCGCCGACTTCACCGCCGCACTCACCCTCGACCCCGCCTATGCCTGGGCCCTCGCCGGGCGCGGCGAGGCGTACCGGCAGGCGGACCTCCCGGAGCAGGCGATCGCCGACCTCACCGCCGCGCTCGCTCTCAGCCCGTCGGACGTCTGGGCGCTCCGCGCCCGCGGCCAGGCCCACCGCCAGGCCGGCCGACCCGACGAAGCCGTCACCGACCTCACCGCCGCCGTCACCCTGAATCCTTCCTACGCCTGGGCGTTCGCACTTCGGGGCGAGGTGCACCGGCTCGCGGGCGACCTGGAGGAGGCGGTGGCCGACTTCGACACGGCGCTCGCGCTCGATCCGGACGACGGCTGGACGCTCGGCTCGCGCGGTCAGGCCCACCGTCAGGCGGGCCACGCGGAACAGGCCGTCGCCGACCTCACCGCAGCGCTCACCCTCAACCCCGAGTACGTCTGGGCCCACGCCGAGCGGGGCCAGGCGCACCGTCAGGCGGGCCGGCCGGCCGAGGCCGTCGCCGACCTCGCTGCCGTCCTCGCCCTCGATCCCGCCGACACCGCGGTGCGGTGCGCCCTCGTCGCGGCGTACCGGCACGACGGACAGCTCACGGCCGCACGGGAGGCCCTGCGCGAGGTGCCGCCGGCGGACGCGGCGACCGCGCCGGTCCTGGCGGAGGAGGCCATGCTGCGGTTGTTCGAGGCGGGGCGGGCGGCCTCGGCCCCCGAGTGGAGCGCCTTCCTCGAAGCCCCGTACGGCGATCCCGAGGACCCCTTCGAGGCGGCGGTGCGGCAGTTCGTCCACGGCCTCGTCCTCGGGGACACCGCTCCGGACGGCCTGGCACGCGCCTTCCTCGCCGTGGCCGGCGCGCGTGCCGTGCTCGCCGACATCCGCCTGTACGTGGCCGAGCTGACCCACGCGGAGCCGCCCGTCTCCGCCCGGGCCGAGGCAGCTCTGCGGCTCCTGGGGTAAGGCGGTAGGGCCGGCGGCGCCGGGCCGGCGGGAGCAGGGCGGGGGCCGCGGGCGGGGCGGCGGGAGCAGGGCGGGGCGGCGGGAGCAGGGCGGGGCAGCGGGAACGGGCCGGCGAACGGGCCGGGCTATCCGACCGGGGCCGGAGCGAGGAGGGCGCCGATTGCGCGGTCCGTCTCGTCCAGCACACGCCCGCCGGCGGCGAGGGAGTCGTGCAGGAGGACCACCGAGGCGTCCGTGATGCCGCAGAACTCCGAGATGCCGGCCTTGAGCAGGCGGGTGACCGTCACGTCCCAGCCCAGCTCGGCGAACTCCGCCGCCGGGTAGCTGCTCAGCCCGAGCCAGAGCATCCGCTTGGCCGCCAGCCCCGGCCGGCTGCGCCCGTAGGCGAAGCCGTAGTTCCAGACCCGGTCGATCCAGCCCTTCAGGACGGCCGGCGGGCCGAACCACCAGAGCGGGAACACGGGGACGATGACGTCGGCGGCCTCGATCCGCCGCATGTGGGCCCGGACGTCGGCGGAGTAGGTCTTGTCCCGGTGCTGCCAGTCGGGCTCGTCCTCGGGCGTCATCCGGGGATCGAAGCCTTCGGCGTGCAGGTCGAGCAGGTCCACCCGGTAGCCGGCGGCGGCGAACCGGTCTGCGGCCCGGGCGGCCACCTGGGCGGTCAGCGAGTCGGACCGCGGATGGGCGAGGACCAGCAGGACCTGCGGTCGGCGGCCCTCCGGCAGGGCGCCCCCGGAGACCTCGCCGCCCTCGCCTGCGCGGCGGGCTGCGGAGTCGGCACGGTGGAGCGCGGGGTCGGTGACGAGGGCGAGGACGGGGTCGGCGACGGGGTGGGTCACGGCTCGGGTCACGGTGCTGCTCCTCGGGAAGTCGGGCGGCCGGGCGGGCGGCCGGGCGGAGGTCCCGCGGGGGGCCTGTCCCGGACGCTGTCGCGCGGGCGGTCGTCCGGCGGGCCCCGGTGGGCTCCGCCGTTCACGGGAATCACCCTGCCGGGCCGCGCGCACGGACCGCTCACGGCCTGCGCACGGGCGGCGCCCCGCCCGCCGTCCGCCACCGGGGCGGCCACCCGCCGTGCACGCCCCGCCCGCCGGTACCGGACCGGTACCGCCTAACGTGGCGTCATGCGCTTCGACCTGCTCGGCCCCCTGCGGATCCGCACCGACGACGGCTCGCCCGTCACCGTCCGCGAACCGAAGGTCCGGGCCCTGCTCGCCGATCTGCTCGCCCACCACGGGCGACCGCTCCCGGCCGACCGGCTGGTGGAGGACCTCTGGGAGGACCGGCCGCCGGGCAACCCGGCCAACACCCTCCAGACGAAGGTGTCGCAGCTGCGCCGCGCCCTGGAGCAGGCCGAACCCGGAGCCCGGTCCCTGGTCGCCCTGACGCCGGCCGGCTACACCCTCCAGGTGGCCGACGAGGCCGTGGACACGGGGCGGTTCGCCGTGCTGACCGCCCTGGCCGAGCAGGCGCACCGGGCGGGGGACCGGACCGGGCGGGCCCGGCTGCTCGGGGAGGCACTCGCCCTGTGGCGCGGCCCGGCACTCGCCGAGTTCCGCGACGCGACGTTCGCCCGGGCCGTGGCGGTCCGCCTGGACGAGCAGTACCTGACCGCCCTGGAGGCGTCCGCCGAGGCCCGCCTCGACCTCGGCCAGCACCGTGAGCTGGCCGACGAGTTGGCCGCCGCGGTGGCCGAACACCCGCTGCGCGAGCGGCTTCGGGGGGCCCACCTGCGCGCGCTGTACCGGGCGGGCCGGCAGAGCGAGGCGCTCGCGGGGTTCGCCGAGATCAAGACGCAGCTGGCCGAGGAACTCGGCCTGGACCCGGGGCCCGAACTCGGCGACCTGCACACCGCCCTGCTGCGGCAGGACCCGTCGCTGGGGGTACCGGCCACCACCGCGGGCAGCGCGCCCGCGCCGTTGGAGCACGGCGAGGCCCACCTGCCGGCCCCGGTCACCGCCCTGGTCGGCCGGGCGGCGGACGCGGCCCGGGTCCACCGGCTGGTGCGGGACGGCCGGCTGGTCACCCTGGTCGGGCCGGGCGGGGTCGGCAAGACCCGGCTCGCCCTGGAGGTGGCCGCCCAGGTGTCCGGCGACCACGCCGACGGCGTCCGGTTCGTCGAACTCACGCCGCTCGCCGGTGACCTGGCCGCGGCCGTCGCCGCCGCACTCGGCCTCCGGGAGGACCACGCCGCCGGATCGGCCGCCGACCGGCTGGCGCGCGCCCTGCGGGCCCGGGACCTCCTGCTCGTGCTGGACGGCTGCGAGCACCTCGTCGACCAGGCCGCCGACCTCACCGCGCACCTGCTCCGGCACGCCCCCGGCCTGCGGGTGCTGGCGACCAGTCAGGAACCTCTCGCCCTGGACGGCGAGTCCCTCCACCTGGTCCGGCCGCTCGCGGAGAGCGACGCGATCGCGCTGTTCACCGCCCGTGCGCGGGCCGCCGCACCGGACTTCGCACTCGGGCCCGCCACCGCCGACGCGGTCGCCGCGATCTGCGCCCGGCTGGACGGGATCCCACTGGCCCTCGAACTGGCCGCCGCCCGGGTGCGCGCGCTCGGCGTGCACAGCATCGCCGCGCGCCTGGACGACCGGTTCCGGCTGCTCACCGCCGGCCGCCGGGACGCCCCGGCCCGCCAGCGCACGCTCCGCGCCGTCATCGACTGGAGCTGGGAGCTGCTCGGCGACGAGGAGCGCACGCTGCTGCGCCGGCTCGCCGTGTTCGCCGGCGGTTGCACGGCCGACGCCGCGCAGGAGGTCTGTGCCACACCCGGCCCGCAGCCGGCCGACCTGCCCGCGTCCGCCGTCCTGGACACGCTCGGCCGGCTGGTCGACCGGTCGTTGGTGTCCGTGAGCGCGGGCCCGGCGGGCCCGGGTTCCGGGGGTGCGGGTTCCTCCGGCCCGGGCGGGGAGGACGGCGGCCCCCGGTACCGGCTGCTGGAGTCCATCGCCGCGTACGGGCTGGAGCGGCTGGAGGAGGCGGACGAGACCGCCGCCGTCCGGCGTCGCCACCGTACGTACTGCACCGAGCTCGCCGAGCACAGCGGCAGGCTGCTCCACGGGCCCGGCCAGCACGCCGCGCTGGACCGCCTCGACCGGGAGAACCCCGACCTGTGCGCCGCCCTCGGCGACGCCGTCGAGCAGCGCGACACCGCACTGGCGACCCGGCTGGTGAACGCGCTCACGTGGTACTGGTTCCTGCGCGGCCGTCCGGCCGAGGCGCACCACCGGCTGACCACCGTGCTGGCCCTCGCCGGGCCCGCCGACGCGGCCCGCGCCGCCGCACTGGCCCGCCGGGAGGCCTTCGCCCTGCTCACCGGTGAGGCCGAGGCCGACCGGGGCCCCGGTCAGGGCGCCGATCGGGGCCTTGCGCCTGACGAGGCTCCGGCGGACGCCGGTGCCGTCGGCACCGACCACGGCGGCGGCACCGGCCACCCGGCCGAGGCCCGGGCCCGCTGGCTGCTGGGATTCGCCCGCTGCGGCTTCGGCCGCTCCGGCACGGGAGGCACCGAGACCGTTCGTCTGCTCGCGGAGTTCCGCCGGACCGGGGACCGCTGGGGCGAGGCGGCCGCCCACGCCACCCTGACGGCGCAGGCCGGCTACCGCGGCGACCTGCCCGCCGTCCGCCACCACGCCACCGAGAGCGCAGCGCTGTTCGCGGAACTCGGCGACGGCTGGGGCCGCCTCCGGGCGACCGAGCACCTCGGTGTGCTCGCCGAGATCGCCGGTGACTACGACCGGGCGCGCCGGCTGCACGAGGAGGGTGTCCGGCTGGCGGAGGAGCTGAGGCTCTGGACCGACCTGTCCTTCCTGCTCTCCCGGGCGGGCCGGATCGCCCTGCTCACGGGGGACCTCGACGCCTCCGCGCGACTGCACGAGCGGGCCCGGACGCTCGCCGTCGAGCAGTCGCACCGGCCCGCCCAGCAGTTCGCCGACATGGGTCTCGCCCTCACCGCCCGTCGCCGGGGCGACCTCGAAGCCGCGGAGGTGCTGCTCCTCCCCTGGCTCGCCTGGAACCGCGAACAGGGCGTGGACGCCGGCACCGCTCTGATCCTGGCGCAGCTCGGCTTCGCCGCCGAGCAGCGGGGGGACGCCGGGCGCGCGACCGGTTTCCACCTGGAGGGACTGCGCACCGCCGAGCGGACCGGGGACGTCCGGGCGGTGGCCCTCGCCCTGGAGGGGCTGGCCGGCGCCCGTTCCCTCGGCGCGCCCTCGGTCGCCGGGTCCGCCACCGGGCAGGACGACCAGGCCGGGCACCGCGAGCACGCCCAGCACGCCCAGTACGCCGAACACGCAGCCGAACTCCTCGGCACCGCCGCCGAACTGCGCCGCTCGGTCGGCTCCCCGCTGCCCGCGGCCGAGCGTTTCGACACCGACCGGATCGGTGCCCGCGCCCTCGGCTCCCTCGGCGCGGAGGGCTTCGCCGCCGCCCACGCCCGGGGCGAACGGACACCGGTGGCCGACCACCCGGTCCGTTTCGCCCCGTTCGACAGCCCGGCGAGCGGCCTCCCGGCCCGGTGAATCGAAATCGGACTTTCGTGCTGTTTCTGCCCCTTCGGGCACAGGTTTTCTGAAAAATTACGAACCAAAACGATCATCTGGATAGATTCATAGTCGACTGCCGAGCCGTCATTCGGGGCACCCGTCTGCCTCCGTCCGACGGGTCGTCACGTCGGCCGTGCCCGTTTTTTTACCCGCTCCACACCCCGAGACAGGACACCCATGCCGAACGCCCGACCCGCCGTCACCCGGCGCACCCTGGTCACCGCGATAGGCGCCACGGCCGCCGCACTCGCCACCGCGAACGCCGCGAACGCCGCCACTGCGAGCACCCCTGCCACCGGTTCCCCGGCCGGCACGCCGGCCGCCCCGGCCTCGAACCCCGCCCGTACGGTCACCACCCCCGCCACCCGGGCCCGGTCCGCAGCCGGCGGGGCAGCCGCCGACGTCCGCGCGGAGTTCCCGATCCGCTACGTCGGTGTCAGCTGGGACGGCCCCCGGCGCGGCGCGGCCATCCGCCTCCACCACGACGGCACCGGGCCCGGCGCCTGGAAGCCGCTGACCGCCGGCTGCGCGGGCGGCCCGGACCCGGTCGGCCACTCGGACCTCGCGACGGCGGCCGCCGCCCCCGCCGCCACCGTGCTCGTCGCCGCCGACGGCGCGGTCGGCTACGAGCTGCGCCTGCCCGACGGCGCCGCCAACCTCCGCTCCGCGGCCGTCGACACCACCCACGGTCCGGTCCGCAGCGCGTCGATCTCCCCGAGCGCTCCCACCACCTTCTGCGGCGTGCAGTACCTGCCGCGCGCCGCGTGGGGCGCCGACGAGTCCAAGCGCTTCAAGAACGGCGCCGAGAACTCCCCCGCCAAGTACTACCCGCTGCAGACCCTGACGGTGCACCACACCGACACCCCGAACGCCGACGCCGACCCGGCGGCCACCGTGCGGGCGATCTACGAGTACCACGCCATCACCCTCGACTGGGGCGACATCGGCTACCACTTCCTGATCGACGAGGCCGGGCGGATCTACGAGGGCCGCTGGTCCGGCGAGGACGGCATCCCCGGGCACGACGCGACCGGCAACGTGGTCACGGCCTTCCACACCGCCGGGTTCAACTCCGGCAACCTCGGCATCGCCCTGCTCGGCACCCTCACCGGCCAGGAGCCCACCGCGCAGGCGCGGCGCTCGCTCACCCTGCTGCTCGCCCTCGCGGCCGGTACGCACGGTCTGAACCCGCAGGCCCACGTCACCTACGTCAACCCGGTCAACGGTGTGACCAAGCCGGTCGACATGATCAGCGGCCACCGCGACTGGCTGGCCACCGAGTGCCCCGGCGGCGTCACGTACGCCACCCTTCCCGCCCTGCGCGCCGACGTCGCCGCCCGTATCGGCTCGGGAAGCTGACCTCCGTCAGGTGACGTCCGACAGCTGATTTCCTGCTGCTGACCTCCGGCTGCCGGTGGCACCGGGTACCCCCCGGGGCCACCGGTGGCCGGGCGGCACACACGCGCGCAAGGACGCCGTTCAGGCGTGCTCGCCGCCGGCCGCACCGCCGAGGCCCAGGAGCCCGACCGCCTGTTCGCGCATCTCCACCTTGCGGACCTTCCCGGTCACGGTCATCGGGAACTCGTCGACCAGGTGCACGTAACGCGGCACCTTGTAGTGCGCGATCCGGTCGGCGCAGTACTCCCGCAGGGCCTCGGCCGTCAGCTCCGGCGCACCGGGGCGCGGCCGGACCCAGGCCATCAGCTCCTCCCCGTACCGGGCGTCGGGCACGCCGATCACCTGGACGTCCAGGATGTCGGGATGGGTGTGCAGGAACTCCTCGACCTCGCGCGGGTAGATGTTCTCGCCGCCCCGGATGACCATGTCCTTGAGCCTGCCGGTGACGGTGAGGTAGCCCTCCTCGTCCATCGCCGCGAGGTCACCGGTGTGCATCCAGCCGTCGGCGTCGATCGCCTCCGCCGTCCGGTCCGGCTCCTCCCAGTAGCCGAGCATCACCGAGTAGCCGCGGGTGCAGAGTTCGCCGGGGGTGCCGCGCAGGACGGTCGTACCGGTGTCCGGGTCGACCACCTTGACCTCCAGGTGCGGGCCCACCCGGCCGACGGTGGAGACGCGCCGCTCCAGCGGGTCCTCCGCGCGGGTCTGGGTGGAGACCGGCGAGGTCTCGGTCATGCCGTAGCAGATGGAGACGTCGCGCATGCCCATCCGGTCGACCACCTGCTTCATGACCTCGGTCGGGCAGGGCGATCCCGCCATGATCCCGGTGCGCAGGCTGGACAGGTCGTGGTCGTCGAAGCCGGGCTCGCCGAGTTCCGCGATGAACATCGTCGGCACGCCGTAGAGCGAGGTGCACCGCTCGGCGGCCACCGCGCGCAGGGTGGCGGCGGCGTCGAAGGCCGGCGCCGGGATCACGACGCAGGAACCGTGGGAGAGGGCCGCCAGGTTGGCCATGACCATCCCGAAGCAGTGGTAGAACGGGACGGGCACACAGATCCGGTCCGTCTCCGAGTAGCCGCACGCCTCCCCGACGAAGTAGCCGTTGTTGAGGATGTTGTGGTGCGAGAGCGTGGCGCCCTTGGGGAAGCCGGTGGTGCCCGAGGTGTACTGGATGTTGATCGGATCGTGCGGTCCGAGCTCCGCGCCGATCGCCGACAGCCGGGCCCGGTCCCCGCGTCCGCCGGCCGCCGACAGCTCGTCCCAGTCCGCCGAGCCGATCAGCAGCACGTCCCTCAGCTCCGGACAGCGCGGGCCCGCCTCCGCCAGCATCGCCGCATAGTCGGAGGTCTTGAAGCGCGGCGCCGCGACGACCGTCCGGATCCCCGACTGGCGCAGCACGTACTCGACCTCGTGCACCCGGTAGCCCGGGTTGACGGTCACCAGGACCGCGCCGATCCGCGCGGTGGCGTACTGCACGAACACCCACTCCGCGCAGTTCGGCGCCCAGATCCCGACCCGGTCGCCCGCCGTCACGCCCAGCCCCACCAGACCGAGCGCGACCCGGTCCACCTCCGCCGACAACTCCCGGTACGTCCACCGCCGTCCGCCCGGCACGTCGACCAGGGCCTCCCGCTCCGGGAAGGCCCGCACGGCGCGGTCGAGGGCGGCACCGATCGTGTGGTCCAGCAGCGGCGTGGAGGCGCTGCCGGCACTGATGCTGGGAGACGGCGAGGTCATGGCGAGGGCTCCTGGACTCGTCCGGGCACAGGGCGACCGAGTCTACGCAGACCGCCCCACCCCGTCACCCGTCCGGACAGCGGTCCTTCGGGCCCGGGACCGGGGCCACCGCCCGGACCCTCACAGGTCTGAGGTGCCGGGGAAGGCCCGGACGGGCCCAGGATGGTCGGCGGGCGAGGGCGGGCTCTCCGGGCGGGGCCGTCCGGCCGTCGTCGTCCGGGCGGGGACACACCTGCCGGCAGCGCACCGGAGAGTCGGGACAGTGGGGAGAGGGACCGTGGAACGAGGGACCGTGGGACGAGGGACCGTGGAGAGAACGACGGGAAGTACGTCGGGGCGAACGGCGTACCGGCGGGGCCTGCCGGGCGTGTTGCTGCCGGTGCTGCTCGCGGTGCTGGCCCTGCTGGGCGGGGCGGTCCCGGCCGGTGCCTCCCCCGCGCGGGGGCGGGCCTCGGCCGACACCAGGCCGGTGTTCCAACTGCCGTTCCCGTGCGGCACCGTGTGGCAGTTGAACACCTGGGGGCACGACCCCGCGCTGGACATGGTGGTCGAGCACAACACCGGCTCCGACGGGCTGCCGGTCCTCGCCTCGGCGGCGGGCACCGTCTCCGCCACGTACTGGAACAACGGCTCGGGCAACACCGTCCAGATCAACCACGGCAACGGCTGGTTCACGGCCTACTACCACCTCAAGGACGGCCCGGCCGCGTACGTGCAGAAGGGCGACCCGGTGACCCCGTCCACCGTGATCGGGCGGATCGGCACCACGGGCAACTCCGGCTGGTCGCACCTGCATTACGAGCAGCGCCACCTGGCCACCGGCGGTGACTTCACCGACGAGAGCCACCGGGTGCCGGCGAGGTTCGACGGCGTCGAGTACGCCGGTGCCGCGCGGGAGTGGCCGAGCGTGACCAGCCGCAACTGCTCCCCCGGCCCGTCCGACCCCTGGCAGGACTGCCCGGCGGGCTGGGTCTGCTTCTACTCCGGCACGGACGGCACCGGCACCGTCTGCCGTACCGACGTCGACGTGCCCTCCAGCACCTGCGGACTGCGCCGGTCGTTCTTCAACAACGGGAATCCGCAGCCGGGTTACGACCACGTGCAGGTGTACTTCCGGGAGGGCGGGAGCCAGTGCCTGCACTTCGGCCCGACCGACGGCCGCGGCAACCTGCCGTCCGGCGGGCGGACCGTCGACCGGATCGAGTGGCGCGGCGAGTGCTGACGACCGCACGGCGGGACCGGCTCCGGCGCGGGCGGCTACGGTCACCCGGAGGGCGGAGCGACCGGGATACTAGCTGATCGAGCGTCAAAAACGGTCGAGAAACGGCACTTTCAACGGCAGTTGGCCCTCTGCACCTACCTTCTCCCGGCTGTCCGGGAGAAGGTACTGTGTCATGCACAGTATCATCGTGGTTCCGACGGCGGCCGACCCGTCCGCCCAGATCCGGCTGGCGCCCGGCGACACGCTCCACTTCGGCCGCAGCGCCCCCGCCGACCACCGCCGGCACCTCCTGCTCCCCCACGCCGGTGTCTCCCGCTCCGCCGGGGAGATCACCTGCGTCGGCACCTTCTGGTCGCTGAGCAACTTCAGCCCCTCCGCCACCTACGTGGTCGAGAACCCCGAGGGCGCAGGTGAGCACATCAAGGTCGCCCCGGGCCGGGTCGAGGCGCCCGTCCCGTTCGAGTTCGCCCGGATCGTCCTGCCGGCCGGGGGCGACCTGCTCGGCCTCGACGTCTGGGCGCCACGCCACGAGTACGTCGAGTTCGGGGCGCCCGACGGCCCCGACGGACCGGACGACGCCGACGGCCAGGGCGACCGCGGCGGTACGCCCACCGTGGTGGCCTTCCCGCTCGACCGCACCAAACGCTACTTCCTCGTCCTCACCGCCCTGTGCGAACCCCGGCTCCGCGGACGGCCACACGCGCCGCTGCCCACCGTCGAACAGGTGGTGACACGGCTGCGGCCGATCTGGCCCGAGGTCAACCGGGCGGCGGTGCAGTGGAACATCGGCTATCTCGCCGTCAAACTCCGCCTGCGCGCCGCACCGGACACGGCCGCCGCCGACCCGGACGGCCCGGGCATCCGGCTGAACGGGAAGAAGGACGCGCTCGTGTCGCTGGCGCTCCGCTTCGACCTGGTCCGCGAGGAGCACCTCGCCGCCCTCACCGCCCCGGTGACGGGCAGGCCCCGCCGATGAGCGGGCCGGAGCAGCACCCGGTACTCGCCCGCTCGGCGTCCTCCGGGTCGCTCACCGTCCCGTCCGGCTACCGGGTCGGCCCCTGGGAGGTCGGCGAGCCGCTGGGCGCGGGCGGATTCGGCAGCGTGTACGCGGGCCGGGGAGCCGACGTCTCCTACGGGGCGGACCACACGACCGGGACGGGGACAGGAACCGGCACGGACGCGACCGGCGCGGGCGTCGCGCTCAAGTTCCTGCCCACCGGCACCCGCACCCCTCGCCAGCTCCGTCATCTGCGCGAGCTGGCCGACCGTGAGATCGCCCTGCTCAGCACCCTGCGAGCACCGCGCCTGATCCGCCTGCACGACGTCCTGACCGTCGACGACCCCGCCCACCCCGAGCTCGACGGCGCCACCGTCCTCGTCCTCGAACGGGCCGAGCGCTCCCTCGACACCCTCCTCGCCGGCGACGGCGCGCCGCCCGGACGGGCCGCCGGCGTACTCACCGACGTCCTGGAGGGGCTCCACCAACTGCACGGCGCCGGCTGGGTGCACGGCGACCTCAAGCCCGCCAACGTCCTGCTGATGGCCGACGGCACGACCCGGCTCGCCGACTTCAACCTCTCCGCGCAACTGGAGGACACGCACGCCTACTCCCCCGCGTTCACCACACCCGACTACACGCCGCCCGAGCTGCTCTGGGCCGACGTCGGGGAGCGCGGCATCCGCACCAGGCCCACCACCGACATCTGGGCCTTCGGCGTGCTGGCCCACCTCGTCCTGACCGGATCGTTGCCGCTCCCCGGCACCACCCCCGCCGCCCGCCGCGACGCCACCGCACGCTACGCCCGCGGCCGGGAGGAACTCCGCCTCTCCCCCCGCCTGCCGGCCGGCTGGCGGCAGATCGTCGCCGACTGCCTCGCACCGACCCACGAGCAGCGCGCCGCGCACGACGCACTCTCGCTGCTCCACCGGGCCCGGACGGCCGGCGACGGGCCGGAGGCGGACGGGCCCGACCCGGCCGCGGGGGGAGACCGGCCGACGGCAGCCGCCCGGCCGGAGCACCGGCCGGGCGGAGCACCGGGCCGGGAACCGGGCCAGGGGGCCCGAAGACGCCGGCGGGCCTCCCGTCGGCTGCTGGCCGGCGCGGCCGTCCTGGCGGCGGTGGGCAGCGGGGCGCTCTGGATCGGCCTGGCCCCCCGGGCCGGGGCCGAGGGCTACGAGCGATGTATCCGCAGCGCCGTCTGCCTCTTCTCGGAGCACGGCGGCCGGGGCGAGATGTGCTCGTGGATCGACGCCGACGACGACTGGCTGGACGACCAGATCGCCTGCCCCTGGATGGCACGGAAGCCGCCCCGCTCGATCTTCAACAACGGGTACGGACCGGACATGGGCGCGCTGAAGAAGGACGTCGAGTACTTCGAACGACCAGGCCTGACGGGCTTCCTGGCCTGTCTCCCCGTCCAGACCCGGACCGACCTCGACCCCTCGGTCCGGCCCCGGTCCCACCGCTGGGTCGCGCAGTGCTGATACGGCGCGCCGGCCGGAGCCGACGCGCCGCACCTCCCGGAGGGATCCGGTCTACCAGGTGTTGTTGCCGCAGGAGGTGACCCAGCGGTGCGAGGCCGCGTTGTCGTGCAGGCTCTGGTTCAGGCCCCGGTTGTCCCCGTTGCGGGTCCAGGTCAGGTAGTAGCCGTTGCCGCGCAGGTTCCAGGACGTCCCGTAGCCGATGCAGGCGTAGGCGCCGTAGCCCTCGGCGGCCGTGCCCCAGTAGATGTTCACCTTGTCCCGGCCGCCCGGCGCACCGTTGTTGCCGACCCAGTCGACCTTGTTCTTGACCGAGCTCGGCCAGTCGTCCGACGGGCCGGACCACTGCACCGTGGCTCCCGTGTCGTCCGCGTAGGCACAGAAGTTGGTCCAGTTGCACCCGCCGTCGGCGTGCGCCGCGGTGGGCACCGCGAGGACCGCCGCTCCCGCGGCGACGAGACCCACCAGGGCCGTGCTGAGCTTCCTCATCCTGCCACTCCTCTTCGTGTGTCGTCGTGCTGTGTGTTCCGTACCGGTGTTCCGCCCCGGGCGTTACGTGCCGGGTGTTACGTGCCGGGAGCCTCCGTACCGGGTGTTTCCGTCCTGCACGCGCCGTGCCTCGTCCGGGGCCGCGTCCGGCGCCGGGTGCCGTCACCGTGTCCGGTGTGTTCTTACGTGTCGCCAGGTCAGCCGCGTGCGGCTACCTCGCGAGCGGTGGGGAGCGCCCCGGTCTGCAGGCGCCACATGGTGTCGAAGACGGCCCGGTGCTCGGCCCGGACGGCGTCGGCGTACCTCCGGTCCAGTCCCGACACGGTGGTGTCCAGACCGGTGGACCGGGCGCACTCGGCCTCGGCGACCGCCACCGGGACGTCCTCCCGTTCCGCCGCCTCGCCCTCCCGCAACAGTTGACGATCCCTCAACTGCCGCGGGTCGTCGGCAGGGTGACCGCGTTCGGCGACGCAGCCGCTCCACACCGCGACCGCGTCCCGGTACGCCGGGTCCTGGGTCACCCGGCCGGCCCGGATACCGAAGAGGTTGTTCACGACCTCGCTGGAGCCGAACCAGGCGCGCGCGTCCCCGTACAGCCGCTGCCAGGCTCCCACCGCGCACCCCTGGTCGCTGTGGGTGAGACGACCGCCCACCGGGTTCGCGACCTCCAGCCCCGTGGGGGACGGGCCGTTGAGGGCGACACCCAGCGCCTGGGCCCGGTCGGGCGGCAGACTCCGGTAGTACGCGGTCCGTGGGGCGACCGCGTCCTCCTCGTCCAGGCGCCGCTCGACGGCCCGCCCGTATCCGTTGGTCCGGGCCCAGTCCACGTCGTCCACCACGTAGGGGAACTCGCGGTAGTCGGCCGACGGGCGGCGCGGCACCGGGAAGTAGGAGAAGCCCTGCTCCTTCATGCAGTCGCGGATCAGCAGCTGCTCCGCGCGCTGCAGGACGTCCAGCTCGTCCTCGGTCGGCCTGCGGACCGGACCGGCCGCCCCGCCCCCGGCCGGCGCCGGGTCGGCCGCACCCCAGAGCCAGCCGCCGACGGCCAGCAGCACCACGGCGGAGGCGAGCGCCGACAGCCGACGTGCGGCCGGGCGGTGACGCCTCGGCGCGACGCGCTCGTCCGCGCCGTCGGGCGACGCGTCCGCCGCCGTCCTCCCCCGTCCACCGAACACGCCCATCGGGCCGTCCCTCCACCGTGCGGTCACTGCTGCCAGCGGCCATACAACCCGGGGCGCGCGGCGGCGTGAACCTGTGAAGAGTGAGGTTGACGGCGGCCCGCCGGTGGGCGGGCACAGGTCTCGGCGAACGGCTCCGCGCAGGCCGCCTCCACGCAGGACGACCGGCGCGGGACGGCCGACCCGGGAGGGACGGCGCACGACGAAGGCCCCGACCCGCCGGTGGGACGGGTCGGGGCCGCGCGCCGGTCAGGCGCGCGCCGCGCCCTCCGCCGCTCCCGCCCGCTCCCCGCCGGCCGCGTCGAGGCCCGGATCGGAGGCCGCCCGTCCGCCCGCGTCGTCGCGCGACACGGGGATGGTCGCGGCCACCGCGGCGGCGCCCAGCGCGACACCGCAGCCGATCAGCAGGCCCACCCGGAAGCCGGCCTCGGACGGCAGCGTGTGCCCGCCCACGCTGGTGTTCAGCTGCGCGAGGACCACGCCCACGACGGCGGCCGAGAGCGAGGTGCCGAGCGAACGCATCAGGGTGTTGAAGCTGTTCGCCGAGGCCGTCTCCGACAGCGGCACCGCGCTCATGATCAGCGCCGGCATCGCGCCGTACGCGAGGCCCACCCCTGCGTTGCAGACCAGCGTGACCACCAGGACGCCCCAGGTGGAGCCGATCAGCACCATCGAGAGGCCGTAGCCGGTGGCGATCGCCAGGGCGCCGGCGACCAGCGTGAACTTCGGACCGCGGGCCGCCGAGAGCCGCCCGCCGAGCGGCGAGACCGCCATCATCATCAGGCCCGAGGGAGCCATCCACAGCCCCATGGCCAGCATCGACCGGCCCAGGCCGTAGCCGGTGGCCTCGGGCAGCTGGAGCAGCTGCGGGATGATCAGTGCCTGCGCGTACATGCCGAAGCCGACCAGGACCGACGCCGCGTTGGTCAGCAGCACGCGCGGGCGGGCCGTCACCCGGAGGTCGACCAGCGGCTCGGCGATGCGCAGCTCCCAGCGGCCCCAGGCGAGGAGCAGGAGGACGGCCGCACCGAACAGGCCCAGCGTGAGCCCGTCGGTCCAGCCCCAGTCACCGCCCTTGGAGACCGGCAGCAGCAGGCAGACCAGCCCGGCCCCCAGGCCGATCGCGCCGACCAGGTCGAAGCGTCCGCCCGCCGGGCGGACGACGGGGGCCGGGACGAGGAACCAGATCATCGCGGTGATCGCCACGGTGAGGGCGGCGGCTCCCCAGAACAGCACCCGCCAGCTCGCGTACTCGGCCACCGCGGCCGAGATCGGCAGCCCGAGACCGCCGCCGATGCCCATGGAGGCGCTGACCAGGGCTATCGCCGAGCCGAGCCGCTCCGGCGGCAGGACCTCGCGGAGCAGGCTGATGCCGAGCGGCACCACGCCCATCCCCACGCCCTGGAGGCCGCGTCCGACGATCATCGGCAGGACGGAGGAGGTGAGCGCGCAGATCACCGAGCCGACGAACAGGGGAACGCAGCAGGCCAGCAGCATCCGCCGCTTGCCGAGCAGGTCACCCAGCCGCCCGCTGACCGGCACGAACACGGCCGCCGACAGCAGGGTCGCCGTGATCACCCAGGTGGCGTTGGACGGGGTGGTGTTCAGCAGCTTGGGCAGCTCGCCGATCAGCGGGGTGACCAGCGTCTGCATGATCGCGGCCACGGTGCCGGTGAGGGCGAGCGTGGCGACCACACCGCCGGTCCGGGTGGTGGCCTGGGGGCCGTCCATGGGGATCTCCTCGGGAGCTCGGTGGGGCGGACACGTGGACGCACACGCCGCGACCTATGCATAGTACACATCATATGTATCGTGCACATTCACCGACCGGTGCACACCCTGCGATACTGGACCGACGCCGCAGGTCAGAGCTGCACGGAGACGGGAGGACGGCATATCATGGGCGGCCCCACGGACGACGTCGCGTTCGAGTACATGGTGCTCAGCCGACACCACTACCTGAGCCCCTCCGGCGCCCGCCCGCAGGGCAGCCGGCTGGACCGGTCCGCGTACATCCTGCTCAGCCGGATCGGCATGCAGGGTCCGATGTCGATCGGCGAGCTCAGCGACGCGTTCGGACTCGACGCCTCCACCCTCAACCGCCAGACCGCCGCGATGACACGCGCGGGGCTGGTCGAACGGATCCCCGACCCCGACGGCGGGATGGCCCGCAAGTTCCGCGTCACCGAGGAGGGCCACCGCCGGCTCGAAGAGGACCGCGCGGCCCACGCACAGGCCCTCGACCTGGTGATGGCCGACTGGTCCGCCGAGGATGTCGCCGCCTTCGCCACCTACCTGCAGCGGTTCAACACCGGCATCGAACGCCTCGACGGCCGCCCCTGGCCCCGCACCCAGGCTCCGTCCGCACGGGACCGGTGAGATCCACCGGAGGGGTGCCACCGGGGCGGAACGGAGTGAGTCCGCCCGCAGAACAGCACCCGCCGGTGATGGCCCGTGAGTGTGCGTCTCGGGTCCGGCGGGCGCTCGTTCGTAGGCTACCGGGACACGGCCGACGGGCCGGGGATTCGTGCCCGCCGCAGGACGAGCGTGTCACCTGCGGCGGGCAGCACTCAGATCTGCCGCTCCGGATCGGAGAAGGTGAGGCCTCCGGCGGCGAGCGAGCGCCGGGCCGGGGCAGGCGCGGGCACGGCCTCGCCGGGCGGCTGGCGGAAGTCCGCGCCCTGCTCGACCGGAAGCAGCCGGCGCCCACCCGGCTGGGCGGGCACGGGAGCATCGGCGGCGGGCTCGGAGAAGGCGGGCAGCCCGAGGCTGCGACGGTCAGGGTTCATGGCCCCCAGTCTCGCAGCCCGTGCGGGTGCCGCAGGCCGGAGCGCTGTCACCGGTGGTAACAGTCTGACCCTCATCGTGAGGACCACGGGGCCGTCCGCGCGTTTCGGCTCCCCCGCGCACCGCCGTCGAGCCCCTGCCACCGCCGCCCGGCCCGGGGACGTACGGCCGCGCCGCGGGTGGCGTGGGAGGCTACCGGGGCACACCGCCACGCCCGACCAGGAGCCGACACCATGGACCGCCCGCAGGCCGCCGCCTTCCGACTCGACGCCACCGCCTCCGGGCACCCGGCCGGCATCCTCGACGCCGCCGAGCAGGCCGAACGGCGGGGCATGGACCGGCTGGTCGTCTCCGAGACCGCCTACGACCCGTTCCTCCAGCTGGCCCGCGCCGCCGACCGCACCAGCACCGTCGAGCTGGCCACCGGCGTCGCCGTCGCCCTCGCCCGGACCCCGATGACGCTCGCCTACCAGGCCTGGGGCCTGCACGCGGCCTCCGGAGGACGGGCCGTCATCGGCCTCGGCTCCCAGGTCAAGCCGCACATCGAGAAGCGCTTCGGCATGCCCTGGGACCGGCCCGCCGCCCGGATGCGGGAGTACGTCCACGCCGTGCGGGCGATCTGGCAGAGCTGGCAGACCGGTGAACGGCTGCGCTTCCGCGGCGACTTCTACCGGCACACGGTGATGACCCCGGTCTTCTCCCCCGATCCGGTCCCGGCGGGGGTGCCCCGGATCCTGCTGGCCGGCGTCGGTCCGCTGATGGTCCGCACCGCCGGGGCCGTCGCCGACGGCTTCCTCAGCCACCCGTTCACCTCGGTCGACTACCTCACCGGGCAGGTGCTGCCCGCCCTCGCCGAGGAGCGCGGCCGGGCCGAGGCCGAGGGGGCGGCCTGGACCGCCCGGCCGTTCGAGGTCGTCGGCAACGTGCTCACCGCGACCGGCCGCACCGAGGAGGAGCTGCGGACCAACCTGGCCGGCGTCCGCGAGCGGCTCGCCTTCTACGCCTCCACGCCCGCCTACCGGCCGGTGCTGGCCCAGCACGGCTGGGAGGACCTCCACGAGGAACTGCACCGGCTGTCGGTGCGCGGACGCTGGCAGGAGATGGCCGGGCTGATCGACGACCGGGTCTTCGACACCTTCGCCGTCGCCGGCGAGGTCGGGCAGGTGGCACGCGAGATCCACCACCGGTACGCGGGACTGGCCACCAGGATCTCGGTCAGCCTGCCGGAGGACGCCGCGCCGGAGCTGGGCCTGGACGTGCTGGACGCCCTGCGCGACCTGGGCTGAGCCGGGCCGGGTGGCACCCGCGGACGCCGTACCGGCCTCGGCTAGGGTGGGCCGCGATCCGTACGGCAGAGCAGGAGGAACAGGCGATGGCGCAGCGGACGGACCATCAGAACGACCGGTACCGGGTCCTGTTGGCCGAGCTCTGGGCGACGTGGGCCGAGCGGGGGGCGGGCCTGGACGCCGAGCAGTGGGGGCGGGCCACCCGGCTTCCGGGCTGGTCGGTGCGCGAGCTGTACGCCCACGTGGCGCCGACACCCGGGCTGTTCACCCGGATGCGGGAGGCCGTGGTCGACCGGCCGGCGGCCGTGGCGCACGGCTCCGCCGTCCTGCGTGCGTACAACCGGCCCGACGGCGTGGCGCACACGGCGGCCGATCTCGTCGCCGAGGACGCGCGGGAGCTGGCGGCGACGGTCGGAACCGGCGCCCTGGTGGCCCGGTTCGCCACGGAGGGGCCGAAAGCACTGGCCGGGATCGCGGACCTGGCTCCGACGACCGTGATCGCCCACCCCCTCCTCGGTACGGCCACGCTGGGCGCCCTCGCCGAGGTCGCGGTGATGGAGGCGACCGTCCACCTGCTCGATCTCACGGCGGCGATCGGCGGCCCGCCGCCGCCGGACGGTGCGCTGCGGGCCACCCGCGTGCTGCTGGCGGAGATCGCCGATCCGGTGGAGTTCATCGAGGCCGCGGCGGGGCGGACCCGTACGGCGGTCCTTCCGGTCATCCGCTGAGCCTCCCGGCCGGCCCGGCCGGCGCACGGCGCCCGGCCCGGCCAGGCCCGGGCGCGGTCAGTGGCCGTAGTGGTACGGCGTCGCCGTGGTCAGGGCCGCGAAACCCAGGCGCTCCAGGATCGGCCGGCTCTGCGGCGAGGCGTCCACCCGCAGGTACGCGTACCCGAGTTCGTCCGCGAGCCGGGCCCGGTGCGCGACCAGCGCGCGGTAGACGCCACGGCCCCGCCACGCCTCGACCGTGCCGCCGCCCCAGAGGCCGGCGAACCCCGTGCCCGGGTGCAGCTCCAACCGCGCCGCGCTCACCGGCACCTCCCGGCCGTCCACCTCGGCGAGGGCGAGGTGGATCCGCAGGGTGTCCGGGGACTCGGCCAGCTGGGCCAGGATGCGGCGGCGCAGGCGCGAGCCGTCCGCGCCGAAGGCCTGTTCGTGGACGGCCACGACCTGATCCACCCCGGCCTCGTCGGTGACCTCGCGCAACGTGATCCCGGCGGCGCCGGGCCGTCCCGCTCCGGCCGGCCCGGCGAGCAGGTCGGGGACCCGCGCGACCATCAGCGTCTCGGGCTCGTCCGGGGTGAACCCGGTGGCGAGCAGCCGGTCCCCGAGGTCGGCCGGGCGGTCGTGCCCGTACAGCGTCCACTCGAAGTCCTGGCCGAGCGCGCTGAAGTGGGCGATCTGGTCGGCGACGGCGCGGTCGACGTGGTCGGCGTGGTCGGCGCGGTCGGCGTCCTCGGCGGTGCCGACACCGGCGCGGGTGCCCAGGTCCGACCAGAGCACGCCGTTCCACACGCTGTCCGGGCCGCTCTGCCGCACCACGGCGCCGACGTGCTCGACGCGTGCCGCCGGGGACTCGGGCCGTGCGCCGCGCCGCATGTGCTCGTCGACCAGGGCAAGAAGTTCTTCATGATCCATAGCGGCACAGCCCATCACTGCCGAGCTTCGGTGGCAATCGAAATAGGGTTCCCGGGCGGCGATGACGCTACGGAGTCGGGCGGAGCGATCAGGGCTTCACGGGAAAACCGGACACGCTGTTTGGTTCTGGTGCCTCGGCGACGTCGGTTGCCGTCTCCTCCGCAGCGGCCGGATCCGCGGCCGCCATCTCCGCGACGACCCGCGCGCCCCGGTCCGCCGCCAGGTCGAGCGAGGCCAGGACGCCCGGTACGGCGATGCTCGGCATCAGGTGCCGGTACAGCGTGGCGACCCGGACGGCGAGGTCCGCGCGTCCGGTGAACCGCTGCGACTGGAGCTGCACCCCCACCCAGGACGCCGTCATCAGCGCGGCCGTGTCGGCCGGCACGACGTGCGGCAGCAGCTCGCCCCGCTCCCCCGCGGCCACCAGCAACCGCTCCAGGCGCGCTATCCACCCGGGGGCCGCGTCGACGCCGAGGCTGCCGTCCGCCCCTTGGTCCACCGAGAGCCTCACACCGGCGCTGAGCATCGGGTCGGTGGGGATCAGGTGGGTGACGACCATCCCCGTGTCCACGAACTCCTGAAGCTTGCAGGCCCGCTCGGGAACGGCCTCGCTGGCGTACTGCGCCTCGATGACGCCCTGGGCCAGCTCCCGTTTCGACGCGAAGTGGAAGTAGACGGCGCCCCGGGTCACACCCGCGCGGGCCACCACCTCGCCGATGGTCGCCCCCTCGTAGCCGGACTCGTCGAACACCGAGGCCGCCGCCTCCAGAATCAGCCGCCGCGTCCGCAGCGCCCGCTCCTGTCGCGCCATCACGACCACTCCCACCCAGGAAACAAAACCAAACAGCCCGTATCTTACCCGGCCGCCGATGCCGCCCACGGGCACGCCACCAGGGCAGCGGGCAGCGGCGCCGCACACTCAGCGTCAGAGAATACCGACCATGCGGTCCGGTATGAACGGTGAGACTCCCTCCTGTCGACCGCAAGGTGAACTCCCCGCCGGGGCGGACCGGGCGGCGGCGGACGACCGGGCCGGACCGGGACCGCCCGCGCCCGTCACCCCAGGACGGCGACCGCCTCGACCTCCACGAGCTGGTCGTGGTACCCGAGGACGGTGACCCCGACCAGGGTGCTCGGCACGTCGTGGTCGCCGAGGTACTCGCGGTAGACCTCCCAGACCGCCACCAGATCGCTCTGCCGGGCCGAGGCGACGTACACCGTGGTGCGGACCAGGTCGGTGAGCGCCGCTCCCTCGTCCTCCAGCACGGTGATCAGGTTCCGCATCACCTGGTGGGTCTGACCGGCGTGGTCGCCCACCGCGACGGTACGGCCCTCGGCGTCGAGCGGGCAGGCCCCGGCCAGCCAGAGCGAGCGGACCGGCGCATCGACCGCCGCCGCGTACGCGTAGTCCACGGCCGGGGTGAGCCGGTGGTTGCGGATCAACTTGACGGCGCTGCTCACGAAGTCCTCCGAAGTGGTCGCGGGTGATGCCGCGCCCATCGTTCGCACGCCGCCCACGGGCCGTCAATCGAATAACGAGGCCGACCCGGAAGGCCGCGGACCCGTGTCCGGAGAATTCACCGTTCCGGGTGATGGCGGGTCGCGGCCTCCGGCCGGGATCCTGGTGGCCCGCCGACGACCGAGGAGGCTCTCGTGCTGTTTCCGCCGCCGACACCGGAATTGGGCCGCCGCCGCGTCCTGGGGCTGGCGCTGGGGGCCGGCGTCGCGCCCGCCCTGGGCGCCGGGACCGCGTCCGCCGCGGCCCCTCCCGCCCGACCCGCCCCCGTCCGGCCCCGTGCCGACTCCCCCGAGCAGGCTCTGGGGCGCCGGGTGGCCACCGTGGCGACCGCGCAGATCGGAGTGCCGTACGCCTGGGGCGGCGGCGACCGGCTGGGGGCGAGCCTCGGCTTCTGCGACGAGGAGAACGGCTACCTCGACGGCCGGTGCCTCGGTGAGAGCACCGTCGGCTTCGACTGCAGCGGCCTGGCGCTGTACTGCTGGTACCGGGCGAGCGGCGGTGCGGTGGAGCTGGCGCACTACACCGTCGCCCAGTACCACCGGTCCGCTCCGGTGGCACGGGCCGACCTGCTCCCCGGAGACCTGCTCTTCTTCTCCCGCCCGGGCGCGCCGCTGCACCACGTCGGCCTCTGGGCCGGCGACGGCGCGATGATCCACGCCGAGCGCACCGGCACGCTGATCGCCCGGGTCGAGGGCGTGCTCGACCTGCCGCGCTGGGCCGGCGAGTTCGCGGGCGCCCGCCGCCCGCTTCCAGCCGGGTAGGGCCGCCCCGCCCGGCCGTCGGGGCGAACGCGGCGACCCGTCGTGAACCCGGCCGAGCAGGGCGCGGCGCACACCGACCGCCCGGGCCGGGGCCCGGGCGCCGAAGCGGGTGCGGGTCCGTCAGCTGCGGAAGAACCGGAGGTCGCAGACGGCGTCGGTGTAGGCCCGTCCGAGGTCGTCCTCGGCGGTGGCGTGGCCGACGACCGCGGCGCAGTACCGCGTGTCCGGGACGGGCAGCGGGCGGTGGACGGCGGGAGCCGCCGGGGCGGCGACGGCCGCGGCCGTGAGGGTCAGGGCGGCGGTGAGGGTGGCGACGGTGAGCCTGGGGGCGAGGCGCATGGGGGTACCTCCCGGTGCACGGGGACGGGGTCGGGGACGTCGGCGGCCCCGGACCCGGGCCGCCGGCCCCCATCGAACGGCGGGCCGGCCGTACGGGCGGGCCGACACACCGCACACCTCTGCTAGTCATATGTGTACGACCGCACCGCGGCCGGCCCGTCCGCCGCTCGCCCGCGCCGGCCGAGACCCCGTCACGGACCGGTACCCGGTACCCCGCCGGGCCTCCGGCGGGGTACCGGGCGCCCGCGGCCTCGTCAGCCGCCCGACTCCCGGCCCGCGGGCTCCTCGTCCCACAGGTCCAGGCTGCACGCGCCCACCAGAGCGCCGATCCGGGACAGCGCCTCGGCGGCCGGCAGCGGATCGAGCCGCCGCCCGTCCCGCAGCCGCAGGGCGACGAGGTCGTCCGCCGCCTCCCGCGGCCCGATGACCGCCAGGTACGGGGCCGGCCTGGCCGCACGGATCCGGGCACCCAGGCTCCCCCGGTCGGGCCCGGCGACCTCGGCGCGCAGCCCGCGGTCCAGACACCGCGCGCGGAGCCGCTCGGCCTGCTGCCGCTCGCCCTCGGAGAGCGGCAGCAGGACCAGCTGGGTCGGGGCCAGCCAGGCCGGGAAGGCCCCGCCGTACAGCTCGATCAGGTGCGCGACCACGCGCTCGACGCTGCCGATCACGCTGCGGTGGACCATCACCGGGCGGTGCCTGGCACCGTCCGGGCCGATGTACCGGAGCCCGAACCGCTCCGGCTGGTGGAAGTCGATCTGCACGGTGGAGAGGGTGGACTCGCGGCCGGCGGCGTCGGCGATCTGGACGTCGATCTTCGGGCCGTAGAACGCGGCCTCGCCCTCCGCCGCCTCGTACGGCACCCCGGAGCGCTCCAGCACCCCGGTCAGCAGCGCGGTGGCCCGCTCCCACAGTGCGGGATCGGCCACGTACTTGCCGCCCGCGCCCGGCAGGGAGAGGCGGTAGCGGACCGGCCGGATCCCGAGCGCCCGGTACGCGTCCCCGATCAGCTCCAGTGCGGCGACCGCCTCGTCGCCCGCCTGCTCGGGGGTGCAGAAGACGTGCGCGTCGTTCAGTTGGATCGCCCGGACCCTGGTCAACCCGCCGAGCACACCGGACGGCTCGGACCGGTACATGCCGCCCAGCTCGGCGATCCGCAGGGGAAGTTCACGGTAACTCCGGGCACGGGAACGGTAGATCAGCGCGTGGTGCGGGCAGAGGCTGGGCCGCAGCACGACCTGCTCGGCTCCCAGGTCCATCGGCGGGAACATGTCCTCGCGGTAGTGCTGCCAGTGACCGGAGATCTCGAAGAGCTCGCGTTTGCCCAGCACCGGCGAGTAGACGTGGCGGTAGCCGGCCCGGCGTTCCCGGGCACGGACGAACTCCTCCAGGGTGTGCCGGATCTCGGCCCCGTCGGGCAGCCAGTACGGCAGTCCGGCCCCGATGAGCGGGTCGGTTCCGAAGAGTTCGAGCTCGCGGCCCAGCCGCCGGTGGTCGTCGGCACGGTCACCGGTCACCGGGCCGCTGCTCGCGGCGTGGGCGTGGTCGGGCACGGAGGTGCGGTTCATGGCGGCGGTCTCCACTCGGATCTGCGGGCGAGTGGACCGGTACGACGAAGCCCCGGGGCACTCGCCCCGGGGCTTCGGACTAGGTCAGCAGTCAGCGCACCGGGACTCTCTCCGGCGTCGTCGTGAGGACGGCAGCAGCGCGCTTCATGTGTTCCACGGTAGCAGGGGCCCCGGACGGCGGCGAGCGGCTTTCCGCCCGCCGCCCCACGCCGGACCTCACCGGAGGACGACGCACCCGCGTTCGGCCAGGGCGCCGAGCACGCGGGCCGCGGGCCCGAGGTCGTTCCACCGCAGGTCGAGCTTCTCCAGGGCAGGCAACTCCGCCAGCCAGTCCGGTAGTTCGGTGATCAGGTTGGCCCGCAGGTCGAGCCTGCGCAGCAACGGCAGGCCGGCCAGCGCCACCGGGACGGCGGTGAGGGCGTTCTCCCGGAGATCGAGTTCACGCAGTTCACCGAGCCCGGCGAAGGACGGCGGCAGGGTGGTCAACGCATTCCCCCGGAGCCAGAGTTCCCGCAGGGCGCGGAGTCCTCCGAGCGAGCCGGGCAGCGAGGTGAGCCGGTTGTGCTGGGCGCGGAGTTCGACCAGGCCGGTCAGCTCTCCGAGGCTGTCCGGCAGCCGGTCGATCCGGTTCTCGCCGACGTTGAGGTAACGCAGTGCGGTGAGCCGGCCGAGTGCCGCGGGGAGGCCGGTGAGCGCGTTGTCGTGCAGGTAGAGGAAGTCCGTGAGCCCCGCGAGGTCGCCGATCTCCTCGGGTACGGCGGTGAGCCGGTTGTGGCCGAGGTCGAGGGTGCGAAGTCTCCCCAACCGTCTTACGGTCGGCGGCAGTTCGGTGATGCCCGTCTCGGCGAGGATCAGGACCGTCAGGTCGGTGCGGTCCCAGACTTCCTCGGGCACGGTGCCGAGGGGCTGTCGCCAGAGGTTGAGGGTGGTGTCGGTCACCCGGTCATTCTCCCGCGCGTCCGGGTGCGGGCGTTCCAGGGGCGGGCGTTCCACGGCCCCGCGGCGATCTCGGCGTCGGCGAGCGTACCGGCCGGCGCGCCGCCGTGGACGACGACCCGTCAGTCCGGCCACGCGCCACGGAGGTCCGACGCTCCCGGGAGGACTCAGGAATCCAGTGAAGTCAAGGCTTTCGTTCGGAGGGGATCCACCGCATAGTGGTGCGCCGGACCGAGAGGAGGACCTGTCTTGTCGCAGGTCAATGACAGCACCGTGCGTGTGGTGGAGGCCGAGCGGGCCGAGGTGTCGGCCGTGTACGGGCTGCTCGACGAACGCCTCGCCGACGCGCGGGCGCGGTTGGCGCAGGTACTCGCGGCGGTGCCCGGCAGCGCGGGCGAGGTGCATGAGCGGGAGCTGGCCGCACACCGGTGGGCCGCCGAGGCGCGCCGGCTGGAAGGCGCGGCGGACGGACTGGTCTTCGGCCGGATCGACGCCGGGGACGGCTTCGCGCTGCGGATCGGACGGATCGGTCTGCACGTGGAGGACGCCGATCTCCCGGTCCTGGTCGACTGGCGGGCGGACGCCGCACGGCCCTTCTACGTGGCGACGGCCGTCCACCCGATGGGCCTGCGGCGCCGCCGCCATCTGCGGACGGCCGACCGCACCGTCGTCGGGGTGAGCGACGAGCTGCTGGACGGGTCCTCGCCCACCGAGGAGGACGTGGTCGGCGACAGCCCGCTGACCGAGGCGTTGCAGGCGCGGCGGACCGGCCGGATGGGCGCGGCGGTCGCCACTCTCCAGGCCGAACAGGACGCGATCGTCCGCTCCGCGCACCGGGGGGTGACGGTGGTGCAGGGCGGACCCGGCACCGGGAAGACGGTCGTCGCCCTGCACCGGGCCGCCTACGTGCTGTACGCGTTCCCGAGGGCCGCGGAGCGCGGTGTGCTGGTGCTCGGGCCGAACACGCGGTTCCTCGACTACATCTCGCAGGTGCTGCCCTCGCTCGGCGAGAACGACGTCGTGCTCGCCACCTGCGCCGACCTCGCCGGGATCCGGCCGGCGACCGCGGACGGTCCGAGCGGCACGGACGCCACGGAGGCCACGGACGTGGCCCGGCTGAAGGGCGGCGCGGAGCTGGCCGACGCGCTGGCGGAGCTGGTGCGCTCCCGGCAGGCCCCGGAGGGCGGCTTCACCGTGCGGTCGGGCCAGGAGTGGGTGGAGCTGACGGAGCAGGAGGTCGCCCGGTGCCGGGAGGTGGCCACCCGCACCGGCCTGGGCCACAACCAGGCCCGACAGGTGTTCAAGGAACAGCTGGTCGACGCCGTCACGGATGCGCTGGAGCGGGGCACCGAGGCGGTGCTGGACCTCATCGACGCCCAGGTCGCCGAGCTCACCGGCATCAACCTCGACCGGACCGCCGCCGCGGACCTGCGCCAGCTCGGCCTCGACGGGCCGCCGGTGGTCGACGCGACCGACGTGTTCGACCCCGACGCCGTCCGGGCCGCCCTGCTGGACGACCTCGGCGTCGAACGCGCGGTGGAGGAGCTCTGGCCCCGTCTCGGGGCCGAGGACGTCGTCCGGGAACTGCTGGACCGGCCCGACGTGACGGCCCGCTACCTGCCACGGCTCACCGCCGAGGAGCGGGGCCTCCTGCGACGGAGGCCGAACGCGCCGTGGACCGCCGCCGACGTGCCGCTGCTGGACGAGGCCGCCTGCCTGCTCGACGGGCCGCCGCAGCGCACCTACGGCCACGTGGTGGTCGACGAGGCCCAGGAGTTCACCGCCATGCAGTGGCGGATGGTGGCCCGTCGGTGCCCGGCGCGGTCGATGACGCTGGTCGGCGACTTCGCGCAGGCGGGCCCGGCGACGACCGCGCGGGGCTGGGAGGAGGCGCTGACCCCGCAGCTCGGCTCGCGGTTCACCCTCAACACCCTGACCGTCAGCTACCGCACCACCGAGGAGATCCTCGCCACCACCCGCGAGCTGCTGGCCCGGATCGCCCCGGGCCAGCAACCGAGCCGGTCGATCCGTCACGGCGAGGCTCCGCGTACGGTCGCCACGGCGCCGGACACGCTGGCCGCCGCGGTCCTCGGGGAGGTCAACGCCCAGGCCCGGGAGCACCCCGGCGACCTGGTCGGGGTGGTCTGCGCCGACGACCGGGTCGCGGAGCTCGCCGCCGTCCTGCCCGGCCCGGTCCAGCTGGTGCCGGCCTCCCAGGCGCGGGGTCTGGAGTTCGACGGTGTCGTGGTCGTCGATCCCACCGGGATCACCGGGGCGCACCCCGGCGGGGAGCGGGACCTCTACGTCGCCCTGACCCGGGCCACCAAGCGCCTCACCACGATCACCACGCTCGCCGCCGGCCCCGCGGCGGCCGACACCGGGACCGCAGGTGTGGAGACCGCAGGCGCCGAAGCCTCCGGCGTCGCCGTGTCGCGGGACTGAGCCCGGGATCCGGGCGGGGCCGCCCCGGGATCAGGCCCCGCCCGGTCGGGCCCCCCGGCGCCCGGGCCCGGGTCTCGTCCCGGATCCGGGACGAGACCCGCAACCGGATCCGGAATCACATGTTGATCATGTGCCCGGCCAGCCCGTGGATCGCCTCCTTGACCGCCTCGCCGAGGGTCGGGTGGGCGTGGACGTTGCGGGCCACCTCGTGCACGGTGAGGTCCCACTGCTGGGCCAGGGTCAGCTCCGGCAGCAGCTCCGTGACCTCGGGCCCGATCAGGTGGGCGCCGAGCAGCTCGCCGTGCTTGCCGTCACTGATGACCTTGACGAAGCCGATCGGGTGGCCGAGGCCGTGGGCCTTGCCGTTGGCGGTGAACGGGAACTTGGCGACCTTGACGTCGTAGCCGAGCTCGCGGGCCTGCACCTCGGTGTAGCCGAAGCTGGCGATCTGCGGCTGGCAGTAGGTGGCGCGCGGGATCATCGCGAAGTCCAGCTCCATGGTCTCCGCACCGGCGATGGTCTCGGCCGCGATGACGGCCATCGCCTCGGCGGCGTGGGCCAGCATCAGCTTGGCGGTGACGTCACCGATGGCGAAGATGTGCTCGACGTTGGTCCGGCCGCGCCCGTCGACGGCGATCGCACCGCGCTCGGTGAGCCTGACGCCGGTGTTCTCCAGGCCGTAGCCGTTGACGCGCGGCGCGAAGCCGATCGCCTGGAGGACCTTGTCGGCCTCCAGGACCTTCTGCTGCCCGTCCTTGGCGGTGACGGTGACGCGGACCTTGGCCGCCGGGTCCTTGTCGTCGATCGAGTCGACGCGGGTGGAGGTGAGCACCTCGATGCCGAGCTTGCGGTACTGCTTGGCGAGCTCGGCGGAGACCTCGGCGTCCTCCAGCGGCACCATCCGGTCGAGGAACTCGACGATGGTGACCTTCACGCCGTAGTTGTGGAGCACGTAGGCGAACTCGACGCCGATCGCGCCCGCGCCCGCGATGACGATGCTGCCGGGCAGGTCCTCGGTGAGGATCTGCTCCTCGTAGGTGACCACGCGGTCGCTGAGGCCGGTGCCGGGGAGCAGCCGGGTGGAGGCACCGGCGGCGATGATGCAGTGGTCGAAGGTGACGATCTCGAAGCCGCCGCCGTTCAGCGCGACCTGGAGGGTGCGGTCGTCGACGAAGGTGCCGCGGCCGTCGTACTCGGTGATGCCGTTCTTCTTCATCAGGTAGTGGACGCCCTTGACGCGGCCGTCGGCGACGGTGCGGCTGCGCTTGAAGGCCTCGCTGTAGTCGAAGGTGACCTGGCCCTCGATCCTGATACCGAAGGTCTTGGCCTCCTTGGTGACGATGTGCGCGAGCTCGGCGTTGCGCAGCAGTGCCTTGGAGGGGATGCAACCGACGTTGAGACAGACCCCGCCCCAGTACTTCGACTCGATGACGGCGGCCTTCAGGCCGAGCTGGGTCGCGCGGACGGCCGCGGTGTAGCCGCCGGGGCCCGCGCCGAGGACGACGACGTCGTAGTGCGTGCTGCTCATGGTGCTGACTCCTCCGAGGGTGTCACGGTGACGTGATCTCCGTGCCATGGTGTCAGGCGCCCCGGCGTCGCACCCATCGGGCCCCGACCGGCGCCCCGGGCGGTGGGGCGCCCGCGGCCGGGGCGCCCACGACTCCGGCCCGGCCCCCCGTCCGCACGGGGCGGGAGGGGGGACCGGGCCGGGTCGGGCGCGGAGGCGGGCGGGGCCTCGGCCCCCTCGGGCAGCAGCCCTCCGGGGCCGGGGCCGGGCCCCGGGTTCCACCGGTGCGGTCAGGCCTCGACCTCGTGGGCGTGGCCCTCCTGGAGGCCGCCGCCGCTGCCGGCCTGGCCGTCGGTGTGCTGCGGCGCGACCGGCGCGTACAGCGAGGAGAGGTCCCACGCGTAGGTGCCGACGGCGTTCGCGATCACGGCGATGTTGACGTCGAAGGCGGCGAGGTCGAGGTTCTCCAGGTCGTCGCAGGCCTTGTGGTAGCACTTGTCGAAGGCCACCCCGGCGGTGCCGCCGTAGCGTGCGGCCTGCTCGGCGGTCTTGATCACCTCGGCGCCCGTGTCGGTGCCGCCGGCCGGGATGCCCGCCTCGATGAACGGTCCGTAGTCGGAGCGGCCGGTGAAGTCGGTGCCCTCGTGCGGGACGTCCCAGTCGTCGAGGAAGTCGGTGATGTGGCGTTCGAGCTGCGCGGAGCCGGCCGGGCCGGGGCCCGAGCCGACGTGGTCGGAGTCGTCGCCGTCGTAGACGAACTGGGCGGAGTTGGGCGAGGCGATCATGTCGAAGTTCAGGTAGAGCTTGATCTTCTTCTTCTCGGCCTCGGACAGCGACGTCACGTAGGCCTCGGAGCCCTTGAGGCCGAACTCCTCGGCGGACCACCAGGCGAACTTCACCTTGTTCTTCACCGGCCGGGTGCCGAGGTTCTTCGCGACCTCCAGGATGCCGGCCGAGCCCGAGCCGTTGTCGTTGATGCCGGGCCCGGTCACCACGGAGTCGAGGTGGGAGCCGACGACCACGGTGTTGTCCTCGTCGCCGCCGCGGGTCTCCGCGAAGACGTTCCAGGTCTTGCGCTTCTCCATGAACGTGCGGATGTCCAGGGCGACGGTCACCGGGCCGGCCGCGGCCTTGGCGGCGAGGGCCTCACCGGCGGCCTGGGAGATGCCGCCGGTCGGGATCCGGCCGGCGGCCGGGTCGCCGAGGGTGCCGTTGAGGTCGCCCGCGGTGTTGTTGTAGACGATCGCCCCGGCCGCGCCGGCGTCGGCCGCCGCGGCCGCCTTGACGGCGAAGCTGCACCCGCCGCGGCGGATCAGGGCGACCTTGCCGGTGACCGTGCCGGCGGCGTAGTCGGTGGCCTCGCAGCCGGTCGTGGCATCCACCGGAACGACCGCGAGCCCGGTGGTCAGGCCGCCCGCAGGGCCGCTCACCGAGTAGGTCATGGTCCGCACCGTCAGCTCCTCGGCCTGCGGGGAGACCACGGCGAACCGCTCGGACAGGGCCTGGAAGAAGGTGTACTCGAACTCCTGCTTCGACACCTTCAGGCCGGCCCGGCGGGCCTGCTCGTAGACGTAGCCGGCGGACTGCTCGTGGCCGCGCGCGCCGGCCACCCGGTTGCCGCCGTTGCGGTCGGCGAAGCGCTGGAACGCCTCCAGGGTCTCGAAGGCCTCGTCCGCGCTGCTGTCGTCGACCAGCCGCGCGGCCAGCTTGGCCCCCTTGCGGGCCGGGTCCGAGTCTGCGGTGGCGGTGCCGGTGCCGACCAGCAGCAGCGGGGTCACCAGCGTCGCGACGGCCAGCGCGGCGCCCGCCGTGCGGCGGGCGGTGGCGGCCCGGGGGCGGGGCGTGGCGGCCTGGCGACCGGTCCGAACGTTCAAGGCGAGTCCTTCCGACGGTCCGTGGGACTCCCGATTTGACATGTTCCTCGCCGCCTTGCCAACCCCGGCGCGCAAGCTGACCGGATGCGGACACTCCGGTGCGCGGTGATGCTGGAGGGAGTGGGGCCGTCTCATCCAGGAGTGTGACCACATGTCCATGATGGACAAGCTCAAGCAGATGCTGAAAGGCCACGAGAGCCAGGCCGAGAAGGCCGTCGACAAGGGCGGTGACATGGTCGACGACCGGACGCAGGGCAAGTACAGCGGCCACGTCGACACGGCCCAGGAGAAGGTGAAGGACCAGCTGCGCGACCAGCCGCCCCAGTAGGGCCGCCGTTCCGGCGGTCCCGTCCCGACCGGCGGACCGCTTCCCGGCAGGCCGTCTCCCCCGGTTCGAGGTGTCGTTTTCGGCCCCTCGGACCGGGGTGTCATTTTCGGACTTTACATACTCATTACTATTGATCCGGTTGCGCGTTCGCGTGTCACACGCGGTCAGGCGCCGGCGTTCCTCTGTGCTCCGGCGCGCCCGCGCCACACGCAGCCCCGCGGAGCACCCTGACGAGAGGACAGCCGCCGTGTCGATCCCCCGTGTCCGGACCACCCCGCTGCCCGGTGTCGGCGTCCAGTACGACCTCACCACCCGAGAACAACGGCACCTGTCCGTGATCGCCCACCGGGACGGTGCGCGCAGTCTGAACGTCTACCGCTCGGACGACCCGGACGCCTGCTCCCAGGCGTTCCGGCTCACCGCCGAGGAGTCCGCCGCCCTGGTCGACGCCCTGACGCCCGCTCACCACAGCCCGGGCCTGCTGCACACCACCGACCTCGGCCTGGTCGCCGAGCGGCTCCCGGTCGAGGGCGCCTCGTACTGGAACGGGCGGCTGCTCGGCGAGACCCGGATGCGCACCGAGACCGGTGCCTCGATCGTCGCCGTCCTGCGGCGCACCGGCGCCGTGCCCTCCCCCACACCCGACTTCCGGCTGGCCGGCGGCGACATCCTGATCGTCATCGGCACCCGCGAGGGCGTCGACACGGCGGCCGCGATCCTGGATCGGGAGTGATCGGATGCACACCGCCACCGTCTTCATCGAGCTCGGCTCCGTCATCCTCGTCCTCGGCCTGCTCGGGCGGATCGCCGGACGCTACGGCTTCTCCCCGATCCCGCTCTACCTGCTCGGCGGGCTGGCGTTCGGCAAGGGCGGGCTGCTGCCGCTGAGCGCCAGCGAGGAGTTCGTGGCCACCGGCGCCGAGATCGGCGTCGTCCTGCTGCTGCTGATGCTGGGCCTGGAGTACACGGCCGCCGATCTGGTGACCAACCTCAAGGCCCAGTACCCGGCCGGCGCCGTGGACTTCCTGTTCAACGCGACACCCGGGGCGGTGGCCGCGCTGCTGCTCGGCTGGGGCCCGGTGGCGGCGGTGGTGCTGGCCGGGGTGACCTGGATATCGTCCTCGGGAGTCATCGCCAAGGTGCTCGGCGACCTCGGACGGCTCGGCAACCGGGAGACCCCGGTGATCCTCAGCATCCTGGTGCTGGAGGACCTGGCGATGGCGGTCTACCTGCCGATCCTGACCGCGCTGCTGGCCGGCGCGGGCCTGCTCGCGGGCTCCGTCACACTGGCCATCGCCCTGGCCACGGCCGGCGCGGTGCTCTTCGTCGCCCTCCGCTACGGGCGCCTGATCTCGCGGTTCGTCTCGCACGACGACCCGGAGAAGCTGCTGCTGGTGGTCCTCGGGCTGACCCTGCTGGTCGCGGGCATCGCCCAGCAGCTCCAGGTGTCGGCCGCGGTCGGCGCCTTCCTGGTCGGCATCGCCCTGTCCGGCGAGGCCGCGGAGGGCGCGCACATCCTGCTCAGCCCGCTGCGGGACCTCTTCGCCGCGGTGTTCTTCGTGTTCTTCGGTCTCAGCACCGACCCGACCAGCATTCCGCCGGTCCTGCTGCCGGCCCTGCTGCTGGCCGTGGTCACCGCGCTCACCAAGGTCGCGACCGGCTACTGGGCGGCGCGGCGCGCGGGAATCGCCACGCGGGGCCGGTGGCGGGCCGGCGGGGCACTGGTGTCACGCGGGGAGTTCTCGATCGTCATCGCCGGCCTGGCCGTCACCGCGGGCATCGAGCCCGGCCTCGGCCCGCTGGCGACCGCGTACGTGCTGATCCTGGTGGTCACCGGGCCGCTGGCCGCACGCTACACGCAACCGGCCGTCGAACGGCTCGGCACGGTGCTGGGACGTCAGCGGTGGGTACCGACCCGCGCGCCCGGCTCGGGGCCCGCGCACCTCCCCGGGCAGGGCGGGGCACCGGCCCAGGAGGCCGGGCCGACGGTTCCGGACGCCGAGCAGATCCCGCCCGGCACGCCGACGCCGGGCTCCACGGCGGCCGATTCGGGCCAGACGCTCGACGGGCTGTCGCGCTGACGCCCCGCTCGTTCCCACGTCCGTTCCCGGGGCGGGTCACCGACGGTGACCCGCCCCGGGGCGTTCCCCGTCCGGCGCGGTGTCCGTGACGCCGTCCGTTCCTCCGTCCGTCCGTGCGTCCGCACCGGCGCGCGCGCCGGGATCCGCGCCGCCGACCGGCCCGGCGCCGGTGCCGCAGTGTTCACAGGGCCCCGGTCCGGGACGCTCCCGCAGGCGCCCGCACTCCTCGCACACCCGGTCCAGCCAGCAGGCCGGCTCGCCGCCTTCGTCCATGCCGCCGATTCTGCCCGCCGACCCGCTCCGACCGCGAGTAGACAATGTCTACTCGATCTTGGTAGACAGTGTCCATGACCGATCAGGACTCCACCACCGGCCTGCGCGGGCGCCTGGTGACGGCCGGCGTCGAGCTGGTGACCCGCGAGGGCGTGCACGCCCTCACCCTGCGCGAGATCGCCCGCCAGGCCGGCGTCTCGCACGGCGCCCCCCGCCGCTACTTCGCCACCCACGTCGAACTGCTCGCGGCCATCGCCCGGCGCGGCTTCGACGACCTGGCCGCCTCGCTCGGCCTCGCCGGGCCGGCCGCGGACCCGGACCCGGTCGGAGCAGGCGGCCCCGCCGCCGCCCGGGCGGCGCTCGGCCGGCTGGCCCGCGGCTACCTCGACTTCGCGGCCGCCCAGCCCGGCATGTTCGAGCTGATGTTCCGCCACGACGTGCTGGAGGGCAGCGGCTCCGACCTGCGGCGGACCACCCTGCCGCTCTTCGAGGTCATCGCCCGCCTGGTCGCCGAGGCCCGCCCGGACACCGCGGGCCGCACCGGCGGGCCCGGGCCGTACGCCGCCACCCCGCCCGGCGTCCCGGACCCGGCCGGCGTGCCCGACCCCGTCACCGCCGCGGCGGCGTTCTGGGCCAACCTCCACGGCCTCGCCCAGCTCCGCGCCTGGGGCACCCTGCGGCTCGTCACCGGAACCGACACCCTCGAACCGCTGCTGCGCGCCGCCCTCGACGCCCACCTCGGCCCGGAGCCCCGGTGAACGCGGCCACCCGGCAGCGCCTCACCCTGGCCGGCAGCATCACCGGGGCCGCCGTCGTGGCCCTCGACGGGACGGTGCTCACCGTCGCCCAGCCCAGCCTCCGACGCGACCTCGACGCCTCCCTCTCCGACGTGCAGTGGACCAGCACCGCGTACCTCATCACCGTGGCCAGCCTGCTGGTCTTCGCCGGGCGGCTCGGCGACCGCTACGGACACCAGCGGGTCTTCGCCGTCGGCGTGCTCGGGTTCGCCGCCAGTTCCGCGGGGATCGCCCTGGCGCCCGACATCGGCTGGGTGATCGCCCTGCGGGTCGCCCAGGGAGTGGCCGGCGCACTGCTCCAGCCCGCCACCCTCGGACTGCTGCGGGCCGCCTACCCCGCCGACCGGCTCGGCACGCCGATCGCGCTGCGCACCAGCGCGATCGGCCTGGCGGCCGCCGCCGGCCCGGTCGTCGGCGGTGCGCTGACCACCCACTTCGGCTGGCGGTCCGTCTTCGTCCTCACCGTCCCGCCCGCCCTCGCGGCCGGCGCCGCCGCCCTGTTCGTCCGGCTCCCGCACGCGCCCGGCGACCGCACCGCCGGGCTGGACCTCCCCGGCGCCGCGCTGCTGGGGGCGACGCTGTCCTGCCTGGCCTTCGCCCTGACCGGGATCCCCGACCGGGGCTGGACGGCCGGCACCTGGCTCGGCCTCGCCGCGGCCGCCGCGCTGGGAGCCGCCTTCCTCCGGCACGAGCGGCGCACCGCGCGCCCGCTGCTGCCACCGGCCGTGATCGGCTCGACCACGGTGACGGCGGCCCTCGGCGTGCTGTCGACCGCCTCGGCCGCGCTCTTCGGCACGATCTTCCTCGGCACCTACTTCCTCCAGGACGTCCTCGCCCTCGACCCGCTCGCGAGCGCGGTGCGGTCCCTGCCACTGGCGGTGGCGATGGTGGCGTCCGCGCCGGCCTCCGCCGTGCTGGCCCGCCGGTACGGTCCGCGCCGTACGGTCGTGGCGGGGATGTCGGCGATCGTGGCCGGGGCCCTGGGGGTCGCCGGGTTCGGACCGGCCACCGGCGTGCTCGCGATCGGTGGGGCCTTCCTGCTGCTGGGCGCCGGGTTCGGGACGGTGATGGTCACCGCGACGGCGGCGATCGTCCGTGCCGCCTCGCCGGCCGACGCCGGGGTGGCGGGCGGGCTGCAGCAGACCGCGATGAACATCGGTCCGGCCGTCGGTGTGGCCACCGCGGCCACCCTGACCGCGGGCCATCCGCTGGTCACCGCCCTGGGCCCGGCGCTCTGGGCCCTGGCCGCCACCGCCGCCGCGGGCGCCCTGCTCGCCACCCGCCTGCCGCACGGTCGCACCGCCTGAGGCCCGCCCCGGCGCCGGGGGGGGCGCGCGGGGGGGGACCCCCGCGCGGCCCCCCCCGGCGCCCCCGCGGCGCGGCCGGGGGGCCCCCCCGGGGGGCCCCCCGCGGGCCCCCCCCCGGGGGCGGCCCGGCGGACTCCACGGACCCCTCCGGCGGCCCGGCCGGCCGGCGGCGGACCGTCAGGACGTGGAGCAGCGCCAGCTGGACGAGCGCGCCGACCGCCGTCCCGGCCCACAGGCCGGCCACCCCGAACGGGCCCGACAGCGCGATGCCGGAGGCGAGTTGCGCCGTGAGGCCGAGCAGCACGGACACCATCAGCGGGCGCCCGGCGCCGACCGCCTGATGGACCCCGCCGAGGGCGACCACCAGCGCGTACGGCAGCAGGTAGAGCCCGGCCGTCCGCAGGAATCCGACCGCTTCGCCGGCCACCGCCGGGTCGTCCGTGAAGAGCCGGGCCAGCGGCACCGCCGTGACCGCGCAGAGGACGGCCGCACCGCCGCCGAGCGCGCCGGCCAGCCGGGCGGTGTCGCGGCCGAGGGCGCGCACGGCACCGGCGGCGGCACCGGCCCCGACCAGCCGGGCGGCCTCGATCGCGGCGGCCTGCCGGACGGCGTAGAAGGCCATGGTGACGATCAGCAGCACCCGGTAGCCGACCCCGTACCCGGCCACGGCGGGCACGCCGAAGGAGGCCACCAGCCCGAGCTGGACCGTCCCGACGCCCATCCGGGCGGTGAAGTCGAGACCGAACGGCGCACCGGCGGCCGCGATCCGGCGTGCCGTCCGCAGCAGCCCGTCCGGGTGGGCGGGCAGCCGGTGGCGGCGCCGGAGGAGCACGGTGACCGCGAGGGTCACGGCCCGGGAGGCGGTCAGGGCGAGGGCCGCGCCGGTGACGCCGAGGGCCGGCAAGGGGCCCGGACCGAGGATCAGCAGCGGGTCCAGGACCAGCAGCAGCGCGTTCGAGAGCAGGGCCGTCCGCATCGGCGTCCGGGTGTCGCCGGTGCCCTTGAACAGCTCGTCGGCGATCCGCTGGCCGAAGAACAGCACGAAGGCGGGGAACGCGACCGTGAGGTAGTCGGCCGCGAGCCCGGCGGCCTCGCCGTCCAAGAAGGCGTCGGCCAGCGGTGCGCGGAACAGGAAGCCGGGGACGGCGATCGCGACGCTGCCGACGGCGCAGAGCCGCCAGGCGGCACCTGCGACCCGGCCGGCCTCGGCCCGGTCGCCCGCGCCGTGGGCCCGCGAGAGCCGCAGGGTCGTCCCCGAGACGACCACTAGGACCAGGCCGAGCAACAGGTTCTCCACGGTGCCGGCGAGCGTGACTGCGGCGACGGCCGGCCCGCCCAGCCCGGCCACCCAGAAGGTGCCGACGACGGAGGCGACCACCCCGGACAGCAGTTCCCCGTAGACCGGTCCCGCCAGCGCGACCAGTCGTGGCAGGTGCCCCCGCATGATGTCTCCCCGTGCTCCGCCGCGCCCCGGCGGGCGCTTGCCTCGAATAGAGATACATCGAATCGATGCATCCCGGCAAGGGATACCATGACGCCCGTTCAGAGCCCGTACGAGCGGGTGTCCGGCCCGACCGGACGTCACGACGGCGGAAGGACGTGCGACGGTGCTGACCCTCGCGATCCTCGGATTCCTGCACGAGGAGCCGCTGCACGGCTACGAGCTGAAGTCCCGGATCCGCAGCCTGACCGGCCACGTCCGACCGGTCAGCGACGGCGCCCTCTACCCCGCGATCACCCGCCTGGAGAAGGCCGGGATGCTGCTGCGCCACAGCAGGCCGGGCAGCGGAGCCGTCCCCCGGCAGGTCCTGGAGCTCACCCCCGGGGGGCGGGAGGAACTGGAGCGGCGGCTGGCCGAACCGGAGGAGGCCGAGATCTCCGACCAGATCCGCTTCTTCACCGTCGCCGCCTTCCTCCACCGCCTCCCCGACCCGGCCCGCCAGGCCGCCGTGCTCCGTCGGCGACTGGCGTTCCTGGACGCGCCGAGCAGCTTCTTCTACGACGCGGACGGCCGACCGGTCGCCGCCGAACAGGAGGGCAACCCGTTCCGGCGCGGCATGCTGCTGGTCGCCCGGGCCTCCGGCGCGGCGGAACGGGCCTGGCTCGCGGAGACGATCACCCGGCTGGAGGGCTCCGGTCCGGCGAGGTAGCCGGGCGGCGCCCGCCCGGCGACGCGTGGACGCCGGGACGACCCCCGGGGGTGTCCGCACCGTGACGCGAGGATGAACACGGGGCCCGACCGGCGCGTGCGGAAAGTCCTTCCGCACGGCTCCCCGCGGCGCCCGCCCGTCGCTATGATGACGCCCTCGCAGCACGGCCGGTCCGCCCCCGGGACCAGGGCACTGCCGCGCGTGAACCGCTCGCCGGGCCCCGCCCGCGCACGCTCCGCCCCGTCCGCAGGGAGACCGCCGTGCCCAGTGCCGACACCGCCACCGGCCCCGCCGCCACGACCGCGACCGCGACCGCGACCACGGCGGCACCCCGCCCGGCCCCGAGCCGGGACGCCATCCCCGGCTGGTTCTTCCGGCTCGACCAGGAGGCCTTCCGCCACCTGCTCGCCGCCCAGAGCACGGCCGGACGCACCGGCGACATCCTCGAACTCGGGACCTACCTCGGCCGCAGCGCCGTCCTCCTCGGCGACCACCTGCGGCCGGGCGAGCGGCTGACGGTCTGCGACCTCTTCGACTCCGAGGCCGGCGACGCCGACAACGCCGCCGAGATGACGATGTCGTACCGGACCTCGCTCACCAGGGCCGCGTTCGAGGCGAACTACCTGGCCTTCCACCCGCGGCTGCCCGAGATCGTCCAGGCGCCGACGTCGGTGCTGGCCGACGGCCGGATCCCGGCCGACAGCTGCCGCTTCGTCCACGTCGACGCCTCCCACCTGTACGAGCACGTGGCCGGGGACATCGAGGTGGCGCGGGCGGCACTCGCCGAGGACGGCCTGGTGGTCCTGGACGACTACCGCTCGGAGCACACCCCCGGCGTCTCGGCGGCGGTCTGGCAGGCGGTGTTCACGGGCGGGCTGCGGCCGGTGCTGCTCACGCCGATGAAGTTCTACGGGACGTGGGGCGACGCCGAGGCGGTCCGTCGGATCCTGCTGGCCCGGGACTGGCGGGCCGAGGGCTTCACCGTGGACGAGGACACCATCGCCGGGGTACCGGTCGTCCGGCTGAACAACGCCGTACGGTCGGGCGCGGCGCCGCGGTCGACCCCCCGACGACTGCTGCTCGACCTCCTCCCGCCGGTGGCCACCCGGACGGTTCGACGGGCGCTCCGGGCGCTGCGCGACCGCCGCGCGGGCGGCCGGGCGCGCTGACCTCACGGGCGCGGTCGGCGCCGGCCCTCACCCGGCCGACCGCGCGGGCCCGGTTCCCCGCGCCCGGACACCCCGCGCCCGGACACCCCGCCGGTCGATAGGGTCACCCGGTCGCCCCGCTCGGACGGCCGAGCGGGCCGCGCACCGAGGAGGAACCGTGGAGCAGTACCTGCCGGCGGACGAGGAACTGGCGGACGCGCTGCTGGAACTGGCCGTCCCGTTCGACGCGGTGAACGGAGTGCTGGCCGCGCGGTCGCGGCTGGCCCGGGACCGCGGCCTGCGGACCGTCTTCGAGGAGATGCTGCACCTCCAGACCGCGGCGGTCGGAACGCTCGGGCGGCCGTCCGGGCTCACCCCCGACTGGCCGGCCGGCACCGACGGCGGCGGGTTGCTCTCCACCCTGCTGTTCGTCGCCCTGGCACCGCACACCCGGGCGTACCACCGGACGCTGGGAGTCGCGCCGGAGGTGACCCGGACCACCCTGGCCGATCTCGGCCGGCAGCTCGCGGTGAGCCGGTGGCGCGGACGGCCCACCGGGCTGGGCAGCCCCTCCTGGCTGACACTGCACTTCCGCGGCGAGCTGTTCCAGCTCGGCCGGCTCCAGTTCCAGCGCAGGAGCACGACCGGCGACGGCGGACCGGACGCCCGGGTCGCCGAGGCCGCACGGGCGGCGGGCCTCGGCGAGTGGATCCTCCAGCTGCACGTCCCCGACAGTTCCGGCCCGCTCTCCCCCGCGGCCTGCGACCGCTCGCTGGAGCGGGCCCGGGCGTTCTTCCCCGCCCACTTCCCCGCCGAGCCGTACCGGGCGGCCTGCATCTTCTCCTGGCTGCTGGACCCCCAGCTCGGGCACTACCTGCCCGACGACTCGAACATCGTGCGGTTCCAGCGGCGGTTCGTCCCGCTGTGCCGCCCCGGCGGCCCCCCGGAGCCCGAGGACACCAATCCGCTCCGCTACGTCTTCGGCGACGCCGGGCAGCCCCTCGCCTCGCTCCCCCGCGACACCGCCGTCCAGCGCGCACTCGTCGACCACCTGGGCGCGGGCGGTCACTGGTACGTGATCGGCGGCCGGCTCGCGCTCTGAGCGCCGTCCGCGCCCCATTCTCGGCGAATTCCTCGGATCAATATGACTGCATATCACTCTCGCGAGGGAACTTCCCTTAAAGATTTGCCCACGGAACATTAAAGAGAGCATAGTGATGTTGCCTCAGTTGGCCCTAGGAATGGCCAATTTATGGCAAAGTCCCGTGCGTCCCGCGTGCGGGTCCCGCAAGTGAGGAGATGGCGTTGCGACACGAGAACCTTCACGAGAGCGGCATCGCGGCCGCAAGTCACGGACAGCGGCTGCGCGAGCGGATCGCCACCCCGGGAACGACCCCGCTCATCGGCGTCTACGACATGTACTCCGCATCGATCGCAGCCGAACACTACGACGGAATGTTCGTCTCCGGTTTTGGATTCGCGGCGTCCTACTACGGCCTGCCCGACATCGGATTCATCGCCTGGCCGGACATGGTCGCCTTCGTGGAGCGGCTGCGCGGCGCCTTTCCGCAGCACCACCTGCTGGTCGACATCGACGACGGCTACGTCGATCCCGAGGTGGCCTGCCACGTGGTGCGGCGGCTGGAGCGGATCGGCGCGTCCGGTGTGATCCTGGAGGACCAGAAGCGGCCCCGGCGGTGCGGCCACGCCGACGGCAAGCAGGTCCTCCCGCTCGACGAGTACCTGGAGAAACTGCACCAGGTGCTCGCCACCCGCACCGACCTCGTGGTGGTCGCCCGGACGGACGCCACCGAGGAGTCCGACATCCTCCGGCGGGCGGAGGCGCTCGCCGCCACGGACGCGGACGTCGTCCTCGTCGACGGCGTCCGCAGCGAGGAGTGGATCCGACGGATCCGGCAGGTCGTGGGCGACAAACCGCTGCTCTTCAACCAGATCGCCGGCGGCAAGTCACCGCGGCTCTCCCTCTCGGAGCTCGGCGATCTGGGGGTCGACGTCGCGATCTACAGCACCCCCTGCCTGTTCGCCGCCCATCAGGCGATGGACGAGGCACTGGCCGGCCTCAAGGGGGCGGACGGCCGGCTCCCGGCCCCGGTCGGGCAGCGGCGCGAGATCGGTGTCCGCGAGTCCACGGAACTGCTGGAGCGAAACATCGCACGGCCGCACGTCCGCGAGGAGGTGGGCGTGTGAAGGGCCTTGGCCCGGGCCGGCCCGCCCGGCCGCGCCGGGGGCGGCGGCACGTGGCCGCCGCCGGACTGGCCGGTGCCTGGGCGGTGCTCGGCTGCGCCGTCCCGGCGGCGGCGGAGCGGAGCCTGATCACCGTGATCGACAACCCCAGGATCGACTCGATCGTCGAGGTGGACCGGACGGCCAACCTCCAGACCGGTCGGGGCTCGGCCGGCAGCGACCACGACGGCGGCGTCGTCCTGGCGACCGGTCTGCTGGGAGTGCCCGCGACGGGCCCGGAGGCGGAGGGGGAGACGTGAACGCGGCCCGTCGGCACCGGGCACCGCCACCGGACGCGCGGGGCCGCCCGGCACCCGGCGGCGCGGGCCCACCACGGCCCTGGTGGCGCGCCCTCGATCCCTACGTGGCGGCCTTGGCCGGGGCGGTGCTGCTCGCCGCACTGCTGCCCGCCACCGGACGCGCCGCGCGCGGCGCCGACCTGGCCTGCGACCTCGCGGTCGGCCTTCTCTTCTTCCTCTACGGCGCCCGGCTGTCGGCCCGCGAGACGGTCGCCGGACTCCGGCACCTGCGGTTGCACGGGCTCGTACTCGTCTGCACCTTCGTCGTGTTCCCGCTGTTCGGGGTCGCCACGGCGATCCTGACGCCCGTCCCGCTCACCGAGCAGGTGCGGGCCGGGGTGCTGTTCCTCTGCCTGGTCCCGTCGACGGTCCAGTCCTCGGTCGCGCTCACCGGCGCCGCGCGGGGCAACGTACCCGCCGCGATCTGTGCCGGGACGTATTCGAGCCTGGCCGGTCTGGTACTGACCCCGTTGCTGGCGGCCTGGTTGCTCGGCGCCCGCGCCGCCCTGTCGGCGGACGGCCTGGTGCGGATCTGTGCCCAGTTGCTCGCGCCGTTCGTCGTCGGGCAGCTGCTGCGCCCGTGGATCGGCGCCTTCCTGAGCCGCCACCGGCGGGTGCTCACCCCGGTCGACCGGGGCTCGATCCTGCTGGTCGTCTACACGGCGTTCAGCAGCGCGGTGGAACAGGGCATCTGGCACACGGTCACACCCACCGTCCTGCTCGGCCTGGCGGCGGTCCTGCTGCTCCTGCTCGCCACCACCCTCGCCTGCGCCGCGCTGGGCGTCCGGCTCCTGGGGCTGGACCGGGGCTCGGGCATCGCGGCGGTACTCTGCGGTTCGCAGAAGAGCCTGGCCGGCGGGCTGCCGATGGCCACCGTGCTGTTCGGCCCGCAGGCCGGCCTCCTGGTGCTGCCACTGATGATGTACCACCAGCTGCAGCTCGTGGTGGGCACGCTGCTCGCGGGCCGCTGGGCCCGGTCGGCGACGGACGGCCCCACGGCCCCCGCCGTCGAGGAGGAGGCGGTGGGCACCGCTCGGGCCTCACCTGAGCCGGCCTGAGCCGAACGGCCGGCCTGTTCCTGTGGACGCCCGCACGCCTCCGTTCCCGCACCCCGGTACCCAGCGCCCCTGCGCGCCTGCCGGTGCGCCCTCCGTCCGGGCACGCCGGCAGGCGACGGGCGAGGTCCGGACCGTACGCCCGGCCCGGACCTCAGGGCAGGTAGTAGGCGCGGTGGTGGGCGGCCACCGGGGCCGACTGGTACGTCCACACCCCCGCGGCGGGCGCCTCGCCCACCAGCCGCGCGAGGTCTCCGACGGCCTCCGCCGTCCGGTCGCCGAGCGTGAGCCGGATCCGTCCGGCGGTGCGGTCGTCGAGCGGGTGGAAACGGTACGGCTGGTGCACCATGAGCGGCCCGGCCAGCAGCCTGCCCTCCTGGTCGGTGCCGTACCCGGTGATCGGGGTGTTCACGACCGGCTCGCCGTCAAGTCCGGCGAGGTCGGCCTCGACCGCGAGGAGTTCCTCGTCGTACCGCCGGAGGCGGCGCGGTGCGTCGGCACCGTCCCGTCCGTCCTGTCCGCCCGGCCCGTCGTGTCCGTCCGCGGCGTCCGTCCGGACCGGTTCCAGGGCCGCCCGGCGGCAGGAGAAGGACCAGCGGTCGTGGACGGCGGCCGCGTTGAGCGAGGGCAGCACCGTCACGAACCAGCCGGGGTACTTGGGTTCGGCGTAGAGCCGGGTGCCGGCGTCGATGGCGAGCGGGTTGTCGCAGAGCACGTGGAGGCGGGCGATGCCGAGCAGACCGGTCCGGTCGTAGCCGCGGGCGTACTCGCCGTAGCCGACGGCCGGGAGCCGGTCGGCGGCGTTCCGGGGGTAGGCGATGACGTTGATCTCCACCTCCTCGGTGATGCCGCCGCCGGTGGGGTACTGCGCGAAGTAGAGCTGGTAGTTGAGCGAGACACACGCCCGGTCCCCGAACTCGGCGGCGGCCAGCGCGGGGTGGCGCTTCGCGAGCAGTTCGCGAACGGGCCCCGGCTCGACCAGGTAGTCCACGCCGATGTTGTGCAGGGCGCCGTAGTGGAACGGCAGGTGGTAGGGCTCCGGTACGGGTGGGAGAGGCAGACCGGTCACAGGGACTCCCGGAGAGGTGCGGCCGACGGACGGGCCGAAGGGACGACGGCGGACGGAGAAACGGCAGGAACGGCAGCGGGAATGCCAGGGACAGCGGGCTGCGGTCCGGTCGGCGACGGTGCGGCGAGTGGCGCACCGTCAACGGTCGGTGCCGCAGGCGGCACGGCGGTCGACGGCGCCGAGAGCGTGGCCCGGTCCCGCAGCGCCAGCAGGTCCTGGTGGATCCGGTCGGCGCTGCGCAGCGCGAGCGCGGCCATGGTGAGCGAGGGGTTGGACGTGCCGAGGGAGGGCATGGAGCCGCACCCGACGGCGTAGAGATTGGGGTGTTCCCAGCAGCGTTGCCACTGGTCGACCACGGACGTGGCCGGCGAGTCGCCCATGACGTGGGTGCCGCCGGCGTGGCCGGCGCCGCGGTAGGCGTAGCTGCGGCCCTCGTGCTCCAGCCGGCCGGGCCAGCCCGGGCCCGCCTCGTAGCGGGTGTGGTCCTCGGCACCGAGCAGCGCGAAGAGCTGGTCGGAGACCGCGCGGGCGGAGGCCATGCCGGCCCGGACGTACGGGGAGAGGTCGTAGCGGATCGCCGGGCGCGGCAGGCCCAGGCGGTCCCGGCGGTCGAGGTCGAGGGTGACCCGGTTCGCCGGGTCGGCCGGCTGCTCCAGTTCGAACTGGAGGGAGAACTGACGGCCGAGCCGGTCACCCAGCCGATGCCGCAGCTCCTTCCCGCGCAGACCCGCACGGAGCAGCCCCTCGACCTCGACCTGGGGCGGTCCGACGGCCCAGGACCAGCCCCAGTTGCCGATCTCGACCCGGTACGGCGCCCGGCGCGTGCGGGCCGGACCGAAGCGGAAGGACTCCAGCCCACTGGTCGACCCGGGCCCCCGGTAGGGGCCGACGGGCTCGGGCATGAGGCCCCAGGTGAGCAGCGCCGGGTGGTCCATCAGGTTTCGGCCGACCTGGCCGCTTCGTTCGGCGAGGCCGGAGAGGAGCAGGAGCCGGGCGTTCTCGACGGCGTGGGCGGCGAGGACGACGAGGTCGGCCTCCGCGGTGTGGACGGCGCCGTCGGCGAGGTACTCGACACCGGTGGCGCGGCCGGTGCCGTCGACGAGGACCCGGCTCACCACCGCGTCGGTGCGCAGTCGGACCGTGGCCGCCCAGCGGGCCTGGGTGCGCAGCGGCGTGTACTTCGCCCCCGTCGGACAGACCGGGACGCAGCCGGCGCTGCCCCGGCAGAGCGGGCCGTGCCGGTCCCCCGGACCGGACGTGCCATCCGGCCGGGCGGTCGTCCGGCCGTTGCGGGCGTGCGGGGTGGCGGTGACGGCGAGCCGGGCGTCCTCGGTCATCGCCGGATCGCGGACGGTCCGGCCGTCGAGGGCGCGGGCGACGGTCCGGTCGAGGTGGCTCGCGGGGATGGCCCGCATCGGGAACGCGTAGTCCTCGGGGAGGGGGAGTCCGACCGCGTGGCGCTGTTGCCCGGCGTCGGCGGCGACGCCGAGTTCCTGCTCGGCCTCGCGGTAGTACGGTTCGAGGTCGTGGTAGCCGATCGGCCAGTTACGGCCGTGTCCGAGGTCGGCGGTGCGGAAGTCCTCGGGGTGCATGCGCGGGGTGAGGCCGGTCCAGAGCAGTCCGGTGCCGCCGTTGGCGCGCAGGTAGCCGCTGGCGTAGGGCAGCGGGCCGTGCTGGACGAGGTGTCCGGTCGCGGTGAAGCCGCCGCCGGGAAGGCCGACGAGGTCGGTGACGTCGGGAGAGGGGGCGTCCTCGCTCAGGGGGTACGGGGAGGTGGGGGCGCCGCCGCCGGCCGCGCGGTACGCGGTGGTGGTCGCGACCGCGTCCGGGACGGGGCGGCCTGCCTCCAGGACGAGGACCCGGTGGCCCTGCGCGCCGAGTCGGTGGGCGACCAGCGAGCCGGCGAACCCTGCGCCGACCACGATGACGTCCTGGTCCCGGCCTGCCGGTCGGCGGTTCACCGGTCACCGCCGCCGTTCGGGGCTTCGGACCAACTGCCGTGTCCGGGGGCGGTGGAGCCGGGCGGGGCGCCGTGGAAGGTCCGCCACATCAGTCCCTGGTCGTAGGCGCGGGGCGAGGAGGGCGGTTCGTCCGGCCAGGCTCCGACGTACCAGAGGCGGAGGAGGGCGTGTTCGTCGCGGGCCCGGTGCGCGAGGAGCGTGCGGTGATGCTCGTCGGCCATACCGGTCGCGCGCAGCTCGGCCTCGTCGAAGCCGGTCAGCTCGGCGGAGACCCGGAGGAAGGCGTCGAAGTCCGCGAGGTCGGCGGGGCCGCCCCCGTCGGAGAGGTGGTCGTGGTCGTCGATCGCTGGCAAACCGGAACCCCCGCGGCGGGCACTGTACGTCCTGGACATGACAGAGCACCCGGCCGGGACGGCCCCGCGCTGTCACGTCGATGCTGCCGCGCGACTCCTCGACCCCGAACCGGCTGTTCGAAACCGGCCGCAGACGTTCGTTCTCCTGCTGTCGAAGACCGCTGTCCGACCGATCCGTCACCCTGTCGCACAGGAATATGACCGTTTCACCGACCGCGCCGTCCCCCGGGCGGCGCAGTACAGCGCGCGGGGGCGGCGGGCTGCTGCGATCTTCGGAGCACGCGGCGGGTTGGCCGCGCACGCCTGGCGTCGAGACCTGGAGGCACGGATGTGGCAGGCACCCCCCACCCCCGCCCCCCATCCGAGCGAGTGGCTGCCGGCCCTGGACATTCCGGCGCCGGGACCGCAGAACCGGCTCACCGTGCTGGTGCGTGTCCTGCTGCTGATCCCGCAGTTCATCGTGGTCTGGGTGCTGTCGGTGGTGGCGTTCCTGGTCGCGGTGGTCGGCTGGTTCGGCGCGCTGGTCCTGGGCCGGCTGCCGGTCTTCGCCGCCGACTACCTCTCCTCGTACGTGCCGTACGAGACCCGGGTGAACGCCTACCTGCTACTGACGGTCGACCGCTATCCGCCGTTCGCTTTCCGGACCCCGGACTACCCCGTCCAGGTGGAGCTGCGGCCCGGTGAGCTCAACCGTCTCGCGGTGTTCTTCCGGCTGATCCTGGTGATCCCGGCGGCGATCGTCCAGGGCCTGCTCTACGCCGGGTGGTGGGTGGTCGGGTGGATCAGCTGGCTGGTGGTGCTGATCCTGGGGCGGATGCCCCAGCCGCTGTTCGAGGCGACGGCCGCGATCCTGCGCTACCGGATGCGCTACATGGCCTACCTGCTGATGCTCACCTCGGCCTACCCGAAGGGGCTGTTCGGTGACGAGCCCGACGGGCCGGTCCCGGTCCCGGTGGTACCGGCGTCGGGCGCCTCGGCACCGGGCGTCAAGGAGCCGGGCACACCGCTGTCCGCACAGGGCGCCTTCGGCCGGGCGCCCGGCGCCCGGGTCTCGGCGACCCGCCCCCTGGTGATGAGCGGCGGCGGGCGGGCGCTGCTGGTGGTCTTCCTCCTGCTCGGCCTGATCTCCGGGGTGACCAGTTCCGTCACCACGAGCTTCACCTCGGACGACGACGACGCCACGTGGTACTCCGGCCCGCCGGCGCCCGGGCCCGCGCTGTCCGGGCCGGTGGCACCCGGACCCGCGACGCCCTGATCCGACGGGGCGCCGGGCCGCCCGACGTCCGGGCCCGGCCGGCGCCGCCCCGCCCCGACGACCTGCGCTCCGCCGCCCGGGAGGCGGCGGAGCGCAGGCGACGGCAGAGGTGCGGAAGGGCTAGAAGGTGAGGTTCCAGGCGTCGATCGTGCCGACGTCGCCCGAGGCGCCGTCCTTCACCCGCAACTTCCAGGTACCGGCCGCGAGACTCGCGGAGGCGTTCACCGTGTACGTCTTGACGACGTTGTCGGCGCTGTCGTTGTTCGCGAAGTCCTCCAGCAGGTACACCGTGCCGTCCGGGGCGACCAGGGAGACGACCAGGTCACCGCGGTAGGTGTGCTTGACGTCCACGCCGACCTTGAGGGTGGCGGGGGCGTTGCCGGCGACCCCGGTGACGGCGATCGGGCTCTCCGCGGTCGCGTTGTCGGCGACCGCGACGTCCGTCAGGTTCTCGAAGTACTTCCCGGTCGGCGGGGTGCCGCCGCCGACCGCCTTCAGCGCGTCGACCTGGCCCTCGCCGAAGAAGGCGTTGTTGGGGGTGGTCCCGGTGCAACGGCTGTCGGAGGCCGGGCAGGCCACGTCGTTGGCCTGGGTGGCGAGCCGGGACCGGATGTCGGCCGGGGTGAACGTCGGGTTGGCACCGGCGATCAGCGCCGCCACGCCGGCGACGTGCGGGGAGGCCATCGAGGTACCGCTCTTGCTGCCGTACTTGCCGCCCGGCAGCGTGGAGTAGACGCCGGTGGCGCCGTCCCCGCCCGGCGCGGCGACGTCGATGACGCCCCTGCCGAAGTTGGAGTAGGACGCCTTGCCGGTGCCGCTGGCCATCGCGGCGACGGTCACCACGCCGGGCAGCTCGGTCGGGATGTCGATGCAGGCGTTGGTGATGGTCCGGGTGACCTTGGTCGAGTCGTTGGGGCTCTCGCTGTCGGTCGTCTTGTTGGCCAGGTCGTAGTTGGAGTTGCCCGCGGCGGCGACCTGGAGGGAGCCCTTGCCCTCGGCGTACTCCTGGGCGCGCCGGACGCCCTCGATGATGGCCGCCTGGTCCACGTTGTCCGGGCAGTTGAACTGCCACGGGTCGGTGTAGTAGCTGTTGTTGGTCACCTTGAAGCCGTGGTCACCGGCCCAGACGAAGCCGCAGACGGTGTTCTCGGCGAAGAACAGCGTGCTGGTCGGCTCGGCTATCCGGACCGAGGCGATCTTGACGCCGGGGGCCACGCCGATGACGCCCTTGCCGTTCTTCGCCGCGGCTATGGTGCCGGCGACGTGCGTGCCGTGGGTGTCGACGTCGCGCCAGGCACCGGTACGGGTGTCGGCCTTGCCGTACGCGCAGGAGGCGGAGTCGGCGGCGTCGAAGTTGGGCGCGAGGTCCTGGTGCTGGTCGTCCACGCCGGTGTCCAGCACGCCGACCTTGACCGCGGACGAGCCCGTGGAGACGGCCCAGGCCTGGTCGGCCTTGATCTGGGTCATGTCCCAGCGGTTGCTCTCGGTGAGCGTGGTCGCGGACTGGCCGGGGTTGGCGGGAAGCGCCGGGCTGTAGGCGTCGGCGGGGACGTCCGAGGTCCGGGTCGCACCGACCTGCTGGATTCCGGCCACCCCGCGCAGGGTCGCGGCGAAGGTGCCGGAGGTCGAGTGCGCGACGACGACGCCGATCGCGTCGTAACTCGCGAAGACCGTGCCGCCGTTGGCGGTGACCGCGGTCCTGGCGGCGGCGGTGTCGGCGGGGGCGCTGATGACCAGGTAGGCGCGGGTCCCGGCGGCCCAGCCCGCGGCGATCTGCGGCGCGGTCGCGGCGGCGGGGGCCGCGAGGACGGTCGTGGTGCCCGGCGCCCCGGCCGGACCGGTGGCCGACTCGGCGGCGAACTTCGCGGAGACGGCGGGGGCGGCGGAAGCGGCCGGTGCCGCGGCGACCAGGGTGGCGGGTGCGGCCAGGATCGCGGCGGCGAGCAGGGCGAGCGCGACGGCGGGGCGGCCTGCGCTCCGGGATATCAGGGGTGACACGTGCATCCTCCGATCGACCCGTGCGTGAGGGGATCACACGGGGTTTGAACGCAACATGCCAGAACCGTGAGCATTTGGGGAAGGCTTTACGCATGACTCGTTGTCACAAACGTGTCAACTTTTGATGTCCCACCGATTGCCCCCGTCCGGCACCCGCCCGAAAACGACCACACGCCCGCCGGACGGAGGAGGGAGGAAGCCCGGAGGAAGGGCGGAGGAGACGCCTCGGGGATGGCGGAGGAGGCGGGCAAGGGAGCGGCGGCCGAGCCCCTCGCCCCGACGGCCCCACCCCCGCCGCGGCGTGGCGATTTGACTGATATCTTCGAAAAGGCCCCAATTCTGCGATTGGCCGGAGACACCTCCCGTCCCCCGGCACGACAGGAGCAGGAATGACCGGTGGACCAGAGCCCATCAGCGAGGTCGCCCGCGAGGCACTCCGGCAGGACCTCGCCGACCTGCACATCGAACGCGAGAAGGTCGCCGCCACCCTGCGGAGCGGGGACGAGGTGGGTGATCCGGCGGACCAGGCCGACGAGTTGCAGCGCGCCACGGAGCTCGACCGCCTGGACCGCCGGATCGCCGAGATCGACGAACGGCTCCACGGGGCAGCCGTCGCGGGCCGGCCCAGCACCGACGCGGTCGGCGTGGGCAGCACCGTCACGGTCCGGTTCGAGGACGGCACGGAGATGACCGTCCAGGTCGGCGAGGTCGCCGAGGCGCTGGACGAGACGCTGGTCACGGTCGACAGCCCGCTCGGCCACGCGCTGCTCGGCCACCGGGCCGGCGACACCGTCGACTACGAGACGCCCAGAGGGCGGACGGCCGCGGTCGTCCTGTCGATCGGCGCCGAGGACGGCGGGGTGTGACCTGCGGGGCCGAAGGGTCCCCGCACGGCGGAAGGGTGGAGAGCTGTGAGCACCGACAAGGACGAACAGGCCCCCCGGGACTCCGTGGGGCCCGACGGTCCCACGGAGTCCCGGGTCGGGCCCGTGCCGGAGGGGGAGCCGGAGTTCCGTCCCTACCACCACCCCGCCGCCGCCTGGGGCGCGGCCAAGAGCGTGAGCCGCTTCCTGGTCCGCAAGGGATCGCCGGTCGACAGCCCACGGGCCATCATGCGGATGAACCACGAGAACGGCGGATTCGACTGTCCCGGGTGTGCATGGCCGGACGACACCAAGGGCCTGCACCTGGACATCTGCGAGAACGGGATCAAGCACGTCACCTGGGAGATGACCCGCAAGCGGGTCGGCCGCGAGTTCTTCGCCGCGCACTCGGTGACCGAACTCTCCGGGTGGAGCGACTACGACCTGGAGAACCAGGGCCGGCTGACCGAACCGATGGTCTACGACCCCGCCTCGGACCACTACGTCCCGATCGCCTGGAAGGACGCGTTCGAGCTGGTCGGCCGTACCCTGCGGGAGCTGGACGACCCGGACCGGGCCGCGTTCTACACCTCCGGCCGGCTCGGCAACGAGGCGACGTTCCTCTACCAGTTGATGGCCCGCGAGCTGGGCACCAACAACCTGCCGGACTGCTCCAACATGTGCCACGAGGCCAGCGGCCGCGCGCTGCAGGCCTCGCTCGGCACCGGGAAGGGAACCGTCGACCTCCAGGACTGGGAGGCCGCCGACGCGCTGTTCATCCTGGGGGTCAACGCCGCCTCCAACGCGCCCCGCATGCTCACCGCCCTCGCCGCGGCGTACCACCGCGGGGCCCGGATCGTGCACGTCAACCCGCTGGTCGAGGCGGCGGCCACCCGCACCATCGTCCCCCACGACTTCCTCGACATGGGCCTCTACCGCACGACCCTCACCAGCACCCTGAACCTGCAGCCCCGCATCGGCGGCGACATGGCCCTGCTGCGCGGCATGGCCAAGGCCGTCCTGGAACAGTCCGCCACCGACCCCCGGGCGCTGGACCGGGAGTTCATCGACCGCCACACCGCGGGCTTCGAGGAGTACCGCGCACTGTGCGAGGCCACGGCCTGGGAGGAGATCGAGCGGCAGTCCGGGCTGGTCCGCGCCGACATCCTGGAGGCGGCGCGCGTGTACGGCGAGGCCGACCGCAGCATCGTCAGCTGGTGCCTGGGGCTCACCCAGCACGAGCACGGCGTCGACACCGTCCGGGAGGTCGTCAACCTCCTCCTGCTCCGCGGCAACGTGGGCCGCGAGGGTGCGGGTCCCTCCCCCGTCCGCGGGCACAGCAACGTCCAGGGGAACCGCACCTGCGGCATCGACCACCGCCCCACCGACGAGTTCCTGGACCGCCTCGGCGAGGTCTGCGGGATCCGGCCGCCCCGGAAGCACGGCCTGGACACCGTCGGCACCATCAAGGCGATGCACGGCGGTGGGATCTCGGTGTTCGTCGGCATGGGCGGCAACTTCGCCCTCGCCGCGCCCGACACCCCGTACACCTTCGAGGCGCTGCGGGCCTGTGACCTGACCGTCCAGGTCAGCACCAAGCTGAACCGCAGCCACCTCGTGCACGGTCGCCTGGCCCTCGTCCTGCCGTGCCTGGGCCGGACCGAGAAGGACCATCAGCGCCGCGGCGTGCAGAGCACCTCCGTCGAGGACTCGATGAGCATGGTCCACCTGTCGGTCGGCATGAAGCGGCCCGCGTCCCCGCACCTGCTCTCCGAGCCGGCCATCGTCGCGGGCATGGCCCGTGCCGCCCTGCCCGACAGCGCCACGCCCTGGGAGTGGTACGTCGAGGACTACGACCGGATCCGCGACACGATGTCCCGGGCGCTCGACGGCTTCGAGGACTTCAACCGCCGGGTGCGCCTGCCCCTCGGCTTCCGCATCCGGCAGCCCGCCCGCGAGCTGGTCTTCCTGACGCCGTCCGGGCGCGCGGAGTTCTCCGCCGCCGCCCTGCCCGACGTCGTGCCCGCGCCCGGCACCCTGGCCCTGGGCACCATGCGCTCCCACGACCAGTGGAACACCACCATCTACTCCGACAACGACCGCTACCGGGGCGTCAAGAACCTGCGCACGCTCGTCTTCATGAACCGCGCCGACATGCGCGACCGCGGAATCGCCGACCTCGGTCCCGTCGACATCACCAGCACCGCCAAGGACGGCAGCCGGCGTTCCCTCCACGGCTACCTCGCGATCCCGTACGACATCCCCCGCGGGTGCGCGGCCGGCTACATGCCCGAGATGAACGTGCTCTGCGCGCTCGGCGACTACAGCACCCAGAGCGACCAGCCGATCATGAAGCACGTGAAGGTCACCATCGACCCCGCTTCCTGAGCGGGGCCTCGCAGGGGAGTTCCGAAGGGCCGGAGCGGATCGGACGACCGGTCGGCCGGGTGATCCGCTGATCGGGTGATCGGGGCGGCCCCGGACGGACATGATGGCGGTGACACCCCCGTGGCACCACCGGACGCGCAGCGAGGCACAGATGACCGACGCACCCGACGCACCCAGGACACCCGGGGCACCCGACGTGGCCGGCCCCTTCCGGCTCCACCCCGGATCGCCCGACTCCCCCGTGATCCTCCACGTCCCGCACTCCGCCCGAACGGTACCCGCCGACGTCCGCTCCGGAATCGTGCTGGACGACCGGGAGCTCGCCCTCGAACTGGACCACATCACCGACGCGCACACGGCGGAGATCGCCCACCGGGCCGCGCAGGCCGCCGGGTCGACGCCCTGGCGCTTCGTCAACCGGCTCTCCCGGCTGGTCGTCGACCCCGAGCGGTTCCCCGACGAGCGCGAGGAGATGCTCGCGGCCGGCATGGGGGCGGTCTACACCCGGACCACCCACCGCGAGGACCTCCGCCCGGCCGGCTTCGACGGAGGGCCGCTGCTCGACCGCTACTTCCACCCGTACGCGGAGGCGATGACGGCCGCGGTCGCCGGACGCCTCGCGGCGGTCGGCCGCGCGGTGGTCGTCGACGTCCACTCGTACCCGACGAAGGCCCTGCCGTACGAGCTCCACGGCGACGGCCCCCGGCCGCCGATCTGCCTGGGCACCGACGCCCGCCACACGCCCGCCCCGCTGCTCGACGCGGCGCAGCGGGCGTTCGCGGGGTTCGGCGGTACCGGCCTCGACAGCCCTTTCGCGGGGACGTACGTGCCGCTGCGGTACTACGGCGGGACGGCGGACGTCAGCGCGCTCATGGTGGAGATCCGCCGCGACCTCTACATGGACGAGCCCGGCGGGGCGGCCGGGCCGGGCCTGGACGCGCTCGCGGCAGCCCTGGCCCGACTCGTCGACCTGGTCTCCGTCTGACGCCGGGGTCAGCCCCGCAGACGGGCGGTCAGGACCTCCACCACGGCGGCGCGCTGGTCGGCGAGGTAGAAGTGGCCGCCGGGGAACACGTTCAGGTCGAAGCCGCCGGTGGTGTGGGCCGCCCAGCCGCGGACCTGGTCGAGCGTCGCGCGCGGGTCGGCGTCGCCGGTCAGTGCGGTCACCGGCAGGGAGACCGTCGCGTCCGGCGCGGCGCAGTACGTCTCGATGGCCGTGTAGTCGCCGCGCAGTGACGGCAGGATCAGTTCCCGCAGCTCGGGGTCGGCCAGGACGCGCCCGTCGGTGCCGCCGAGCCTGCCGACCTCGGCGAGCAGGCCGTCGTCGTCCAGCAGGTGGACCGCCGAGTCCCGGGGCACGGAGGGCGCGCGGCTGCCGGAGACGCAGAGCCGCACTGGTCCGGCCACCCCGTCGCGCTCGAAGCGGCGCGCCACCTCGAAGGCGACGGACGCGCCCATGCTGTGCCCGAAGAGGGTGAGCGGGCGGTCCGCCCAGCCCAGCAGCGCCTGGTAGGCCCGGTCCGCGAGGACGGCCAGCGAGTCGACCGCAGGCTCCCCGAACCGGTTCTGCCGGCCCGGGTACTGGACGGCGAGCACGTCCGCGTAGGGCGAGAGGGCCGCCGACCACTCCAGGAAGTAGCCGGCCGACCCGCCCGCGTGCGGGAAGATCACGACCCGTGCGGGCGCCGCGTCGACGGGGTGGAAGCGGCGGAACCAGAGGCTCTCGGCGACGGCGGTGTGGCCGGGCATGCGGGGGCTCCCTCTCGGCGGACGGATCGGTTGGTGATCTCTCTCCCCAGTCTCCCCACCCGACCACCCCCGCCACCAGATCATCAGCCGGAGCGGCGCCGTGACGGCCACCACTTCCGAGCGCCGCCGGATCCCCGGCGGGCCGGCGCCCGGCCGCCGAGCCCCGCCCGTCCGCGCCGAAGCCCCACCGAGGACGGGGCGAGGACGGGGCGAGACAGCGCGGGACGAGCCGGGACGGGGCGGCCCGTTCAGGCTCCGGGCGTCGTGCCCGACGGCCCCGGTCCGAACCGTGCCCGCACCGCCCGTGAGCGGGAGGCCGCGTCCAGCAGGAGCACCGACGCGGCCTCCGGCGTGGGCGTCGCGCCGTCGCCGCGGGCGTGCCGGGTGAGCGAGGCGACGAGGCGGTCGAGGCCGCGTCGATGGCGGGCGAAGGCTCGGCGGGGCGCCCACCGGCCGCGGGCCTGCTGCCCGGCCAGGGCGGTGGCGGCGCCGACGTCGAGCAGGACGAGGTGCAGCTCGCGTCCCTGGCGGGCGGCCGAGCGGGCGAGCCAGCGGCGCATCCACGCCCGGCTGCCGCAGTCGTGGACCAGCAGCGGCCCGCCGCGGGAGACCGACCGGCGGAGCAGCCGCACGTGCTCCAGCCGTGCCCACGGCCGGTAGACGCCGTACGGCAGGCGCGCGGGCATGACGGCGGCGCAGGCCTCGTGGACGGCCCTCGGGTCGACGGTGGCGGCCGACGGCGCCCCGGCGGACCACCGGCGCAGCAACGTGCTCTTGCCGCTCCCGGGCAGGCCGGAGACGACCACGACGGCGTCGCCCGGGTACTCGACGGCGAACGGCTCGCCGGCTTCGCCGCGCAGGTCGACCAGCCCGCGCGGTGCCATCGTCACGCCCACGCCCACGCCCGCCGCCGGGGTCGGCCCCGTCCGGCTGCCGGTCCGCGGCCGGACCGCCGTCGGGCCACCCGCGCCGGTCGACCCGTCCACGGTGCTCACCGGCGCTCTCCCGGGAGACCCCCGCCGCCGGGCCGGGGAGACGGGGGTGCCCCCGTCCTCAGCGTGGCGGCGGGTCCTCGGCCCGGATCCGGGGAGCGGCGGAGCGGACGCCGGGACCGTGGACGGACCGCGTCGCCGGTCGGGGCCGCCGGTGGGACTGCCGTGCCTGTGGGGTGTTCCATGATCCTGACCTCAACGCTGCTCGAAGCATCCTGCCCGCCGGGCAGGCGGACGGACTGTACGCCCATCGAGGGCCGGCACGTCCTCGCGTGGCGATCGCACGCCGAATTCGGGCCGAGGAACGGGAACCCGCCCCGGCGAACCGGCCGAGGGCGCGCGTCCGTCCCGCAGGACGGGAGGAATCCCCGACCTGGGGGGCGGGAAGGGTGCCGGCCCTCCCGTCCGTGCCCGACCCGGCACGATAACAATCCACAACAGTCCACGTCGGAGGCCGGGTCCCCGGTTCCGGTGGCGTGCCGCGGTGTGCCGCGGGCCGGCCCCACGAAGCCGGTGCGGTCCGCCGGACCGGCCACGGACGGACCGGCCACCGACGGACCGGCCACGGACCGGCGCCTCCGCCGCGACGGCCCGGACATACCGGGCAGGCGCGCTCTATGGTGGTGGCCGACATGATGGTCCATCAGTTCACCGACCCGCTCGGCACGGTGAGCGGCGGGCCGACCGGGGCCGGGCTCGGCACGACGGGCGCACGGCGGACGGGTGGCGGGTGCACGGCGGTGCACGGCGGTGCACGGCGGGCGGAGGGCTGGACGTGGCGGGGACACTGCGGGAGGCCGCGGGGGCCGGTGCGGGGACGGCGACGTACACCGGGCTGGTCCTGGCCGGGCTGACGCGCGATCCGGGGCGGGTGGCACTGCGTCACGGGGCGGAGGCGCTCACGGCGGCCAAGTGCCTCGCCGGGGTCTACCGGCTGGCCCGGGCCCTGCTGGCGACCGGCCTTCGGCGCGGGGACGGCGTCACCGTCCTGGCCGGGAACCGCCCCGAGACGGTACTGGTGCGGCTGGCGGCCAACCTGATCGGCTGCCGGGTCGCGATGCTCTACACCGACCGCCCGGTGGCGGACCAGATCGCGATGGCCGAGTCGGCGGGAACGGCGGCGTTCGTCTTCGATCCCGCGCGGTTCGGCGCGGCCGCCGCGCGGATCGCGGCCGAACTGCCCTCGGCCGAACTGCTGGCGCTCGGACCGACCGGCCCGGGCACGGACCTGCTGGAGCTGGCCGCGCCGCTGCCGGCCGAGCCGGTGGCGCCCCGGTTCCGGCCCGAGGACGTGATGGCGGTCCGGTTCACCGGAGGGTCGACCGGGCGGCCGAAGGGGGTCCTGCGCCGGTTCGTCCGCCCGCCGCGGCCGGAGCTGGTGGCCGCCACGTGCTTCCTGCTCTGCACGGCGCTCTGCCACGGCGGCGGCACCACGGCCGACCTCGCGCTGGCGGCCGGCGGCACGGTGGTACTCCAGGACGGATTCGCGGCGGAGGAGGTGCTGGCGGCGGTGGAGCGGTACCGGGTGTCCCGGATCTACCTGCCGCCGCACCTGCTGTACCGGCTGCTGGACCACCCCGCGCTGGACCGGGCCGACACCGGCAGCCTGCGCCGGGTCACGTACACCGGATGCCCGGCGACGCCCGGCCGGCTGGCCGAGGCGACGCGCCGACTGGGCCCGGTCCTGCACCAGACCTACAGCCTGACCGAGTGCGGGCCGGTGACCAGGCTGACGCCGGACGAGCATCGCGACCCGAGGCTGTTGACCACCGCCGGGCGGCCCTTCCCGGACACCGACGTGCGGATCCTGGACGCCGAGGACCGGCCGCTGCCGCCGGGAGCGACCGGCCGGATCTGGGTGCGCACGCCCACCGCGATGCAGGGCTACTGGCGCGACCCGGAGCTGACCGCCAGGGTCCTCCGCGACGGCCTGCTGGACACCGGCGACCTGGGCAGTCTGGACGGGGCCGGCTACCTGACGGTGGCGGGGCGGCGCGATCCGATGGCGATCGTGGACGCGCACAACGTGTTCCCCCGCGACGTCGAGGAACCGCTGCTGGCGCACCCCGCGGTACGGACGGCGGTCATGTTCGCCACGACCGGACCGGACCGGCTCCAGCGGGCGCACGCCGCCGTGACCGTGCTGCCGGGCAGCGGGGTGACGGCGGAGCAGTTGCACCGGTGGGTGCGGGACCGGAGCGGGCCGCTCTGCGACCCGGCGACGATCCTGGTCCTGCCGGGCATCCCCCTCACCGGGACCGGCAAGCCGGACCTCGGGGCCCTGCGGGCGCTGGCCGTCCCACCAGGGGCGCACGTGCCGGAATAGTGCGCCTCCCGCGCTTCGACCGCCCGCGCACGCCACCGTTCGCGCGGCGGACGCGATGCGGAACCGCCCGTGAACACTCGACCTGGCGGGCCGGTCTGCCGATATCCCCGGCGGTACCCTTCGCGCCGCCCTCCAGGAGGCACCTTCCGTGACCTGGCTCCGCGTCCTGACCGCGCTCGGCATCCTCGCCGTGGCGGCCAGCGCCCTGATCGTCTTCGCCCTCTGCACGGCCGCGGCCCGGGGCGACCGCACCGACCGCGGCGCCCCCCGGGGCGGTCTCCGCGAGGACGCCGAGCAGTCCGGACTGATCCGGCGCACGGGCGGGGAGAGCTGACCACCGGTCCGGCCCCCGCCGGGTGACCCCGGCAGGCACCTCCGCCGACCGTCACCCTCGGTGGCGGCGCCCGGGCACCCGGTACGCCGGCCGGTACGCCGACCGTTCGGCGTCGACACGAGGACACAAGGTGTCCTAAGGTGAACGACGTGTCCTTCGTCGATCCTCCGGCGCACGACACCGACGCGCCGCACGCCGGCGGCGCGCCGCACCCCGGCGTCCCCGACGGACCCGGTGTCCCCGCACGAAGGAGAAGCACCGTCATGGCCGAGACCCTGACCGCCGCCAAGGCGGACCTGGTCGACCTCGCACACCGCAGGATGCAGAGCGCCATCCCCGACAACGACTGGACCGTCCGCCAGAAGCTCGCGCTCACCTGCCGGATCCTCTTCGACGCCGGCCACGACTCCGGGCTGGCCGGTCAGATCACCGCCCGCGCCGAGCGGCCCGGCACCTACTACACCCAGCAACTCGGGCTCGGCTTCGACGAGATCACCGAATCCAACCTGCTCCTGGTGGACGAGGACCTCAACGTCCTCGAAGGCGGGGGCATGGCCAACCCGGCCAACCGCTTCCACAGCTGGGTGTACCGGGCCCGCCCGGACGTCAACTGCATCATCCACACCCACCCGCTGCACATCTCCGCACTGTCGATGCTGGAGACCCCGCTGGTCGTCTCCCACATGGACCTCTGCCCGCTGTACGACGACTGCGCGTTCCTCGAGAAGTGGCCCGGCATCCCGGTCGGCAACGAGGAGGGCGAGATCATCTCGGCCGCGCTCGGCGACAAGCGGGCGCTGCTCCTGGCCCACCACGGACAGTTGGTGGCCACGGGCACCGTCGAGGAGTCCTGCACCCTCGCCGTGCTCTTCGAACGGGCGGCCCGGCTCCAGCTGCTGGCCTCCGCGGCCGGCCGGATCCAGGAGATACCGGAGCTGCTCGCCCGCGAGGCCCACGACTGGACCTCCACCCCCAAGCGGGGCCAGGCCAACTTCGCCTACTACGCCCGGCGCGCCCTGCGGGCCGGCCACGGCGACGCACTCGTCCCGCCCGGCTCCCCCGACTCCCCCCACGCCCACGACACCCACGACACGAACGGCGGTGCCTGAGATGACGAGCCTCACCCTGGAAGGGATCATCGCCTACCCGGTGACCCCGTTCGCCGCCGGTGACGGCGGCGTGGACACCGACGCTCTCGCCGCCCTCGTCGACCGCCTGATCGTCTCCGGCGTCCACGCCGTCGCACCGCTCGGCTCGACCGGCGAGAGCGCCTACCTCGACGACCAGGAGTGGTACACCGCCGCCGAGACCGCGCTGGCGGCGGTGGCCGGACGGGTGCCCTCGGTCGTCGGCGTCGCGGACCTCACCACCCGCAACGCGGTCCGGCGCGCCCGCTTCGCCGAACAGGCGGGCGCGGACGCGGTGATGGTGCTGCCGGTGTCGTACTGGAAGCTGGACGAACGCGAGGTGATCCGGCACTTCACCACGGTGGCCGAGGCCGTCTCGGTGCCGGTGATGATCTACAACAACCCCGCCACCAGCGGGATCGACCTCTCCCCCGAGCTGATGGTCTCCCTCGTCGACCGGGTGGAGAACATCACCATGGTGAAGGAGAGCAGCGGCGACGTGCAGCGGATGCACCGGCTCTCCCAACTCACCGACGGCGCACTGCCGTTCTACAACGGCAGCAACCCGCTGGCGCTGGAGGCGTTCGCCGCCGGCGCGGCCGGCTGGTGCACCGCGGCGCCGTGCCTGATCCCCGAACCGGTGCTGGAGCTCTACCGTGCCGTCCGGGCCGGCGAGCTGGACACCGCCCGCAAGGTGTTCTACCGCCAGCTGCCGGTCCTGGAGTTCATCCTGCGCGGCGGCCTGCCCACCACCGTCAAGGCCGGCCTGGCGCTGCGCGGGCTGGACGTCGGCACGCCGCGCCGCCCGCTGCTGCCACTGGACGAGGAGCGGACCGGCCGGCTGGCCGAGCTGCTCGCGGCGGTCGGCTGACGCCCGTCGCCCCCGGGACCCGCCCCCGGGACCTCGCGTGAGGGCCGTCGCATCAGGGTCCTCGTGTCAGGGCAGGGTGGGAACGCGGTCCGCCGGGCCGGCCGGGTCGTCGTGGATCACCACGAGGACCGCGGCCGGCCCGGCGCCGGTGGAGCGGCAACGGTGCGGCAGCGCCGAGTTGAAGTAGACGCTGTCGCCCGGCTCCAGCCGCACGGTCTGCTCCGGGAACTCCAGCTCGACCGTCCCCTCGTGGACGAAGAGGAACTCCTCGCCCGCGTGGGACTTGAACGGCGAGTCACCCAGCTCGGTCGGCGGGTGCATCATGAACGGCACCATCTGCTTGCCGGTCAGCCCGGTCGCGATGCCCTCGTAGTGCGGGGTCCCCGGGCCGGTGCCCCCCGCCATCGGCGTCCGCTCGCCGGCCCGCACCACGGTCACCAGCTCGGGCTCCACCTCGTCCGAGAACAGCCGGCTGACGTCCACGTCCAGCGCGTGCGCGAGCTTGAGCGCGGTGGAGATCGACGGGTCGCTGAGGCCGCGCTCCACCTTGGACAGGTAGCTCTTGGTCACCCCGACCTTGGCCGCCAACGCCTCCAGGCTGAGCCGGTTCTGCTTCCTCAGCACCCGCACCCGGCTGCTCATCGCGCCACCTCTCGCCCCGGAACGTCCCGGTCCAGTATCCCATCCGCGCCCGCCGCGACTCCACCGCGCCCGCGCCGCGGCCCTCAGTGCCCTTCGAGGTCGTCCGGGCGGACGGAGATGTGGTCGGGAGCGAGCTCCACGGCCACCCGGTGCTCCATGCCGAGCGCCTCCAGGAACTTCGCCGGCAACTGCACCCGGCCGGTGCGGTCCAGCATCACGTACTCGGTCTCGTTCACCGACTCCTCGCCGTGCTCGTCGGTGAGCGTGCGGCGGAGCACCTCGCTGCTGGTCCGGCCGTCGCGGATCGCGACGGTGCGCCGCACCTCGCCGGCCACCATCGGGTCGTGGGTGACGATCACGACCGTGGCGCCGAGGTCCCGGTTGACGGTGCGGAAGGCCTCGAAGATGCTCGCCCCGGTGTCCGAGTCGAGCTCACCGGTCGGCTCGTCGGCGAGCAGCACGGGCGGGTTGTTGGCCATGCCGACCGCGATGGCGACCCGCTGCTGCTGGCCGCCGGACATCTCGGAGGGGCGCCGGTGGGCGAGGTCGCCGATCTCCAGGGCCTCCAGCAGTTCGGCGACCCGGGCCGCCTGGCGGCGGGAGGCGCTCCGGGTGGAGCGGCTGCCGCTCAGCTGCATCGGCAGAGCGATGTTCTCGGCGGCGGTGAGGAAGGGCAGCAGGTTGCGGGCGGTCTGCTGCCAGATGAAGCCGACCACCTCGCGGCGGTAGCGCAGGCGCTCGCGGGCCGACATCTCCAGCAGGTCGCACCCCGCCACCGTCGCGGTGCCGGCGGTCGGCACGTCGAGGCCCGCCAGGATGGTGAGCAGCGTGGACTTGCCGCTGCCGGAGGCGCCGACCAGGGCGACCAGGTCGCCCTTCCGGATGGTCAGTTCCAGGCCCTGGAGGGCCTGCACCTCGACGCCCTGGGCGCTGAAGATGCGGACCAGGCGGTCGCAGACGATGGCCGCGTCCGCATCTCCGAAGGCCTTGGGCGCGGCGGCGGCACGCGCCCGTTCCTGCAGTTCCTGGAAGGTGGGGACCGGGACGGCCGTCTGTTCCTGGGCGCTGCTGTTCACCCCTGCACTCCTCTCGTCGACGCTGTGCTTCTGTCGCGGTCACACTGTCGTGCTTCCGTCGTGTGCCGGACCGGGACGCTCATTGCTGGTCCCCCGCCCGGAGTTCGGTGGCGATCTGGCGGCGGCCGGAGACCAGTGCCTCCGCGACCACGCCCGCCGAGACGAGGGCCGCGAGGCCGACCGTCTGGAGCAGGACCGGCGGGACGGCGACCGGCAGGCCGGCCGGGATCGCCGCGCCGACCAGGGTGGACAGGTCGAACGCCGGGCCGAGCAGGGCGACCGCGGCGACCGCGACCAGCCCGCCGCCGACCGCCGCGACCAGCGTCTGCGGCAGGGTCTCCACCAGGATCAGGAAGAGGCCCTGGCGGGGGCGCAGGCCCATCGTCCGCAGCCGGGCCAGCAGGGCGGCCCGTTCGGGCGCGGCCCGTACGAGGGTCAGCAGGACCGCGAGCAGGGCGAGCACCCCGGCGCCGAGCACGGCGACCCAGAACAGCCGCTCGGCGGACTCCTGGAGCGGATCGTCGCCGAGCTCGGCGACCACGCCCGCACCGGTGCGCACCGTGTACCCCGCGGGCAGTGCGTCCTTCTCGGCCGTCGCGCCGGTGACCCGGCCCTTGGTCGCCGTGGCGGCGATCAGTTCGCGCACCAGCCGCTTCAGCTCGGCCTCGTCGACGGAGCCGGCGGCGAACCAGAGGTTGGGGCGGCCGAGTTCCGGTGCGCGGGCGACGGCCGGCGCGGCGGGGAGGACGACGAACATGCGGCCGTCGCCCTGGAGGGCGGGCGTGCCGTCGACGGTCCCGACCGCCCCGACGAGCAGTTCGCCGCCGCCGGGCAGCCGGAGCCGGTGCCCGGCGGCGTCCCCGGCGAGCTTCTCGGCGAGGGCGGTGGAGACCAGCGCCGGCAACGGGGCGTCGGGGCCCTCGGATCCGCCGGCCAGGACGGCCGGGTCGAACGTGCCGTGGCCGAGCGAGCGGGAGATCGCCGCGTACGCGACCGGATCGGCGACCACCGCGGAGATCCGGGTGGAGCCGCTGCCCGTGCCGAGCAGGAACACCTCGGTGTCGGACCAGACCGGGGCGGCGTCCCGGACCCCGGGGAGCGCAGCCGCCGCGGCGGCGAAGGCGGGCGTGACGTTGACGCCGATCGGGAGCAGGACCGAGGCGTCGCCGCCTACGGTGAGCCGGGCGGCCCGGGTCCGGGCCGACTCGACGGCGTCGAGGACGGTGGCCCCGAAACCGGCGGTGGTGACGGCGAGCAGGAGGGCGAGCAGCGGCAGGACGGAGGGTCGCGGCCGGGTGTCGGTACCGCGGGCGGCGCGGGCCAGCCCGAGGAAGCCGACCACGCCGGGCCGCCGGCCCGCGGCCCTGGCGAGGGCCCCGACCAGCAGCGGCTGGATCCGGGCCAGCACCAACCCGCCGGTGAGGGCGAGCAGCAGCGGCGACGCGACCAGCAGCGGGTCCAGGCCGTCGCCGACGGGCGCGACACCGCGCCGCCGGACCTCGGCCACGGCCGCCACGGTGAGGGCCAGCACGGCGAGTTCGCCGACCAGTCGGCGCCGGGCGCCGGCGGCGCGGGGCCGCGACCAGAGGAGTGCGGCGCGGACCGGGAGGGCGAGCAGGGTGAACAGGCCGACGCCGAGCGCGGCCAGGACGGCTCCGCCCCAGCGCGGGGTGGGCAGCAGCCACAGGGCCAGCGCCGTCGCCAGCGCGGCGGCGGGCAGCACCGTGACGGCGCCCTCGCCCAGCAGCCGTCTCGTCACACCGCCGCGCGAGCCGCCGCGGGCCTGGAGCAGCCGGAGTTCGGCCGTACGCCGGTCGGAGGTCAGCGCGGCGGCCAGACAGAGCACCACCACACCGACCCCGGCCAGACCGGCCGGGCCGAGCGCGGCGAGCGGAGCGACGGCCTGCTGCCGGGCGGTGGCCTGGGTGAACAGCTGCGGCAGCTGGGAGTTGATCCGCAGGTCCGGGTGGTAGGTGGCGGCCATCAGCGCGGTCGCGGTGGGACCCGTGAGGTAGGAGGCGATCTCCTGCTGGACCCGGGGCAGTTGGTCGGCGCGCAGGCGGTCGACGTCGAGCGGCAACCGCCAGAAGTCCTGGGCGCCGCTCTCCCAGCCGTCGACCCGGTCGAGGGCGCCCCCGGCGACCATGCCGGTGACCCGCCAGTAGGCGTCCGGGAACTTGCCCGTGGTGTAGGCCAGGCAGGCCTGCACGGGGCAGGGCAGCTCGGTCCAGTACGGGTCCTCCGGGGCCGGGGCGGTGAAGAACCCGACGACCTCGGCCTGGGGTGCCTGGCCGGTGACGGACTCCGTGGTCCGGAGTACGTCACCGAGGTGGATGCCGACGGTGTCCGCGGCGTTCTTGCTGATCGCGATCCGCACGGGGGCGCCCTGCGGGCCGACCTCCGGCCAGCGGCCCTCGACCAGCGTGGTGCGGTCGCCGAGGCCGTTCACGTAGAGCAGGTCCATCATCGGGAGGACGCCCTCGGGCATCGCGAGCCCCGGGTTGGCCAGGGTGCGGGGCTTGCCGCTGCGCGCGCCGTAGACCGGGCCGCCCGGGGCGACGCCGAAGGTCCTACCGGTGTGGGCGGTCAGCTGCGCGGCGGCGTCGTCGAGGTCCTTGGCTCCCCCGCTCAGGCGCGAGGTGGCGAACAGGCTGGTCGCGGCGGGGCCGCGGTCCTTCAGGAACTCGCGCAGCCCCTGGTCGGCCGTCCGGTCCAGGATCCTGGGGAAGGCGGCGGCCAGGAAGACGGTGCCGAAGGCCAGTGCCGCGGTGAGCAGGGCGGCGAGCGGCGTCGCCCGCAGCCTGGTGCGCACCCAGGGCGCGGGGCGGTGGGCGGCCGGGGGGAGGGCTGTCGCCCTGCCCGTGCCGTCCGTTCCGGTCGGGCTGGTCACATCTCCTCCATGTTCCGGAGCCGTTGGGCCACGTCCCGGCGCCGGCGGCCGCCGAGGAGGGCCGAGAGCAGCGGGACGGCGGCGATCACGACGGCCAGGAGCACCGCGGTGCCGACCGGCAGGTCGACCACGGCCTCCGGGACGGGACGGCGGGCCGCCGGGGTGAGCACCACGAGCGGCACGATGAGGTGGACGATCAGGGCGCCGAGGCCGAGTCCGACGAGGCTGCCGAGGCCCACCAGGACGGCCTGTTCGGAGGCCGCGGTGCGAACCAGACGGCGCCTCGGCGTACCGAGGGCGAGCAGCAGCGCGAACTCACGGGACCGTTCGCCCGCCGCGGCGGCCGAGGCGGCGCCGAAGCCGATCGCGGCGAGCACCGTGGTGACGACCGCGATGGCAGCGAGCGCGTTCTGCGGGGCGGCGCTGAGCGGGTCGCCGGTCAGTGCGGCGGCGACCTCCTCGCGCAGTTTCAGGTCCGGCGTGCCGGGGGCGGCGCGCAGGGCGGCGGCGGCCCGGGCGGGTGCCGGGTCGTCGGAGCCGGTGGCCGGCAGCCACCACTCGGCGGGGACGGGGGTCTCCCGGCCCTCGGCGGCGAGCGCCCGGCTGACGGTGGCGAGGTCCAGCAGGAGGGACTTGTCGCCGGCGACCGGCAGGGACTCGACGACCGCGCTGATCCGCACCCGCAGGACGGTGGGGCCGACGGGCACCCGGACGGTCTCGCCGACGGCCCCGCCGTTGGCGGTCAGGAAGCCCCGGGTGGCGACGCCTGCGACCTCCTGCGGCGTGCCCGCCGCGGCGGCTCCGGCCGCAGCCGCCGCGACCGGCGTGTAGACGCCCCGGACGCTGCCGGAGGCTCCGTTGACCGGGCGGTAGCGCACCTTGAACAGCTGCTGGGCGTCGGCCCCTCCGAGGCTGCCCTCGGTGGCGAGGACGCCGCTGACCGCGGAGCCGGTGGGGGCCCAGGTCAGACCGGCCGGGACCTCGGCGGGCACGGCGGGAGCGTCCGCCGCGTCGGCGGCGGAGATCCGGCGGACGGTCAGCTCCCCACCGTCCCGGACGTCCGCGGAGACGATCAGCCCCACGACCGAGAGCGGTGCGGACGCCGTGCTGAGCGGGGCGTCCGTCAGGGCGCGCAGGTCGGCGGTGGCGCGGCCCTCGCCCGAGGCGGGGACGCCGATGAGGGGGGTCTGGAAGGTGAGGCCGTAGCGGTCGCGCAGCAGCACCCAGACCTCCGGTCGGCCCTTGGACGGTATGACGTAGCTGTCGCGCGGGTTCTCGGCCTGCTCCCTGGGCACGAACGTGACGTCGGCGTCGATCCGTTGCGGTCGGCCGGGCAGCGGTACTCCGGCCGCCGCCCCGGTGGGCGCGGCCTGGGCCAGGGGGTCGAACAGCGTGTGCGGGTCCTGGTTCTCCAGGAGGTCGGAGCGGACCGGCACGCGGTCGGCGAAACCGGCGGCGTCCAGGATGAGCACCTGCCCGTAGCCGTTGTCGGGGAGCGACTGCTCCTGCCGGACGACCGGGAGGACCCGGTCTCCTCCGGGCAGGGCGCTGTAGCGGCTGCCCTGGCCCATCGGAGCGGTCTTGGAGTTGTAGATCCTCAGCCCGCCGGCGGTGGTGAAGCTCGCCTGGTCCTGCTGGGAGGTGTTCCAGGTGGCGTGCTGGCCGAGTGCCAGGACGCCGGTGGAGACACCGAGGACGAGGAGGAGGACCGGCCCGCTGGCGCGGCCGGGCCGGCGGGCCAGCTGCCAGCCGACCAGCGCGGGCGCCAGGCCGCGACCGCGGGCGGCCAGCCGGGCACCGAGCCGGGCGGCCAGCGGCAGCAGCCGCAGCGCCAGGAGGGTGCCGGCGCAGAGCGCGAGGGTGGGGGTGGCGACCAGGACCGGGTCCAGGCCGAGCCGGCCGTCGGAGTCCGGGGACAACCCGCCGCTGTACTGCGAGAGTTGGTGGTAGGCGAGCACGGCCAGGGCGAGCAGGGCGAGGTCGGCGCCGGACCGGGCGGCGCCGGAGGCCAGGGCCTGGCGGCGGCCGGCCCGGCGCAGCACGGCCGACCCGGCGCCGCGCAGCACGGCGGGTACGGCGGCGAGCAGGACGCAGCCGAGCGCGCAGAGGACCGAGACCGGCCAGAGCGTCCAGCTGAGACCGGTGTCCAGCGGCACCCGGCGCAGCGGCCCGAAGCCGCCCAGGACGCGGAGCAGCGGCGGGGTGAGCAGGGGGGCGAGCAGCGCGGCGGGCAGGGCGAGCAGCGTCGCTTCCAGGGCGGTGAAGGCGCCGAGCCGGGCGCCGGACGCACCACGGGCGGCGAGCAGGGCGTTCTCGGACTGCTGACGGGTCGCGATCAGGTGGACGACCAGTAGCAGGGCGGCGGCGGCGAGGACGATCAGCTGCAGGGCGCCGATCAGCAGGGTCGACCGGGCGACCAGCGCGCTGGACTCCAGTTCGTCGAGCAGGTCGGGGAGTTCGCTCCGGGCGATCAGGCCGCCGTTCTTCGCGAGCTCGTCGCCCAGCCCGGCGGCCCGGGCGCGCAGGGCGTCGACGGTGGCGGGGGCGGTGCCGGCGAAGTCGGCGTCGAGCAGCCAGCTGCGGCCGTTCTGCGGGACGCCGGCGGCGGTGAAGACACTGTCGTCGACCAGCAGGGGGCCGTAGGTGGTGAAGCCGCCGGCCTGGATCTCGCGCCCTTGCAGCGGATCGAGCCGCCAGTAGAGGTCGGCTGCGTCGGTGGCGCGGTAGAGGCCGGTGATCCGCACGGTGAGCGGCGCGCCGCCGTAGCGGTCGGCGAGCCGGACGTCCGCGGGCAGCGCCTCGGCGGTGAGGCCCAGCCGGGTGAGGACGGTCTGCGGCACGGCCGCCTGGACGGGGCCGCCCGCGCCGCCGGCGGTGGCGACGGCGGGCAGGGCGCCGGCGAGCACGGTGACGCGCTCCCGGTCGAGGGTGGCGAGGAGGGTGAGGTCCGCTTCCTTGCCCCCGGGCTGGCCGGTCGGCTGGCCGGTGGCCTGGCCGCTCGGCTGCCCGGTGGCCGCACTGCTCGGCCGGCTGCCTGACGGGCTGCCCGACTGCGTGTCCGGCAGCCCGTAGGAGCGGCTGCGGGCCAGGCTGTGGACGGTGGTGGGGAGTTCGCCGAAGAGGGCGCGGTTGTAGTCCGCGACCGCCGCCTCGTCCTTGGCCCGCTTGTCCAAGCCGTGCTCGGAGTTGACCACCACCGTGGTCCGCGGGTGGCCCGCGCCCTGGAGCGCCTGGCGCTGACCGACCTCACCCACGGTGCGCTGGAACGCCACCAGTGCGGTGAGCACCGCCGTCGTGATCAGTACGGTGAGCAGCGCCGCACTGGCCAGGGGCAGTCGCCCGCGCAAACGGCGCACGACAAAGCCGAGCATCCTGATTCCTCCCCCGGTCCATCATGGTCCCCGCGCCGCTGCCCCTACGGGCAGACTTGTCCCATTACGCGGATGGGCGCCCTCGGCGCACCGATACGGTGATCACCGGCACTTGATCACCGGATAGCGGACGATGCTGTCAGATCCGGCCAAAGAAAGGAAGGGACTTGCGCGAATCATGTAAGTAATGAGCAAATGCTCCGCACCGCAGCACTGTTGCGGCTGACAACAGGTCAAGCCGCTCGGCTTTTGCGTGACCGATAGCCATGAACACCTCAGCCCTTTGCCCCCGGCAAGGAGCCCCGTAGGAACACCCGAACACCGAGGGGACGTCGTCATGACGCAGCAACCGGTCGGCACCGTCACGGCTCCCATGGTGGCCGTGACCGATCTCCGACGCAGTTTCGGATCCGGTGAGCGCGCCGTCCACGCGCTGCGCGGGGTCAGCTTCTCCATAGGCAAGGGCGAGCTCACCGCCCTCAAGGGCCGGTCCGGCTCCGGCAAGACCACGCTGCTCAACCTGGTCGGCGGCCTCGACAGCCCGAGCGGCGGCACCATCACCCTCGACGGCACCGACATGGGAAGCCTCGACGAGGAGGGCCGGCTCGCCCTTCGCCGCGACCGCCTCGGCTTCGTCTTCCAGTCCTTCGGCCTGCTCCCGGTGCTCACCGCCGCCGAGAACGTCGGCGTACCGATGCGGCTGCGGAAGGTCCCCGCGGCCCAGCGCGAGGAGCGCGCCCACACCCTGCTCGCCCTGGTCGGGCTCGCCGACCACGCCAACCAGCGTCCCGGCGAACTCTCCGGCGGCCAGCAGCAGCGCGTCGCCATCGCCCGCGCCCTGGCCAACGAGCCCGACCTGATCATCGCCGACGAGCCGACCGGCCAGCTGGACTCGGAGACCGGCCGCGCGATCATGCAGCTGCTGCGCGCGGTGGTGCGCAGTGAAGGGGTGACCGTCCTGGTCGCGACCCACGACCCGACCCTGATGGAGCTCGCCGACCGGGTGGTCGAGCTCCGCGACGGCCGGATCGTCGAGGAACCCGCCGTCTGAGCCCGGACGCCACCTGCCGCCGGTCCCGCCGTCGACCACTGTCGACCACTGTCGGCCGCTGTCGGCCGCTGTCGGCCGGTGGCGTCCGGTCGCCCTGCCTCCGCTCGGACCGGCGGCAGGGCGACCGACCGCGTGTGGCCACAGCGAATGCCCGCTCGGACAAAAGGCCGGGCAACGCAATGCGCCGGGACGGCAGACCGGGGAATCCGGCCCCACCGGCCAGGAATAGGCAGAGGCCCCGCTCACCAGGGATCCGCCACCGGCGCGGGAATTCCCCGCCGCGCCCGCACAAGGCGAAGCGCATCGAGAATTGTCCGGCCGGCGAGGTCGGGCGGCTCCGGCGACGAACCGCGGCGGTGAGCACGGAACCGCCGGCGAGCAGGACGTGCCCTGCCACCCGCAATTCGTCGAGGGCCGCCGATGCCGCCACGAGCGCGGTGACCGCGCAACCGCTCGGCGGCCAGGGCCACACGGGCCGTCGGCCGGGCCCTGCCCACCCCTGGGCGTCACCCTGCTCGCCTTCCTCGCAGCCGACGTCCTCCCCGGCCTGGTCCGCCACACCGGCGCGGACCGGTCCGGGCGCTCCGGTCCGGTCCGGTCCGGTCCGTGGACACGCTCCCGACGGGTGCGCGGGCATGGCGGATACTGCCCCGAGGACTGACGGAGGGGGCTCGCGGTGGGCTGGTCTTCGAGCCTGCTCGGGTTCGGCACCGGACTGCTGATCTCGACGGTGACGGCGCCGGTGGGTGTCTCGGGAGCGGTGTTCCTCCTGCCGGTCCAGGTCAGCGTCCTGGGGGTGCCGAGCCCCGCGGTGACGCCGACGAACCTGCTGTTCAACGTCGTGGCCGGCCCGGGTGCGCTCCTGCGCCACCGCAGGGCCGGACGACTGGGCGGGCCGCTCACCCGGCTGCTGGTCGCGGGCACCGTTCCGGGTGTCGTCATCGGCGCCGCCGTGCGGGTGTTCGCGGTGCCCGGGCCGGAGGTCTTCCGGCTGCTGGTCGCCGCCCTGCTGCTGCCGCTCGGCGGCTGGCTGTGCCTCCGCACCCTGCGTCCTGCCCGGGACCGCGCCGCCACCGCGCCGACGGCCCGGACCACGACCGGACTCGCCCTGGCCGTCGGTGTCGTCGGCGGGATCTACGGGATCGGCGGCGGTTCGATCCTCGGCCCGGTCCTGGTCGGCCGCGGCGTTCCGATCGCCGAGGTGGCACCGGCCGCACTGGCGTCGACGTTCGTGACCTCGCTCGTGGGTGCCGGCACCTACGCGGTGCTGGCCCTGGCCGCCACCGGCGACATCGCCCCCGACTGGGTGCTCGGTCTGTCCTGCGGGCTGGGCGGCCTGGTCGGCGGCTACCTCGGCGCCCGCTTCCAGCCTCGTGTGCCCGAGACCGCGCTGCGGCTGCTGCTCGGTGTTCTGGCCGCCGCCGTCGGCCTCCTCTACGCCGTGCAGGGCCTGCGCTGACCGGTGCCCGCCCGTCGGGGCGAGCGTGGCGGCGAGGTCCTCGTCGACGGCGCCGGGGACGAGAGGCTCGCGGGCGTGTTCACGGCGTGGCGGCAACGGCTGCACGTACGGGTGAACCGACCGGTGGGCCGTGCTGCGCGCCGCCTCGCCGATTCCTCGGCCGCACGGCGGCGACCGCGTCAACGCGGCGTCAAGGCCGCGTCAAGGACGAGGGCGGCCGGATCATGAAAGCGTCAGGGACGGGGACGGCGCGGGCGCGGGCGGGCATACGGTCATGGTGCGAGCCCGGCCGGCGACGGCGCCGAGGACCGGGGCACCGTCCGTCCGTGTCGTCCCTGCCTGGAGGCAGTCATGAACCGCCGTTCACTCGCCGAGGACCCCGAGCCTTCCGAACCCGTCCCGGCCGGACTCCTCCTGGTCCCCGTCCGGCCGGGTCCGCTGGGCCACGCCGCCAGGCTCTTCCGCACGCCCCTCGGCGACCGCACCGCCGTCGCCTTCACGACCGAGCAGCTGCTCATCACCGTCCTGGGCCCCGCCCAGCCGTGGGTCACCCTCGCCGAACCCGCCCTGCGGGCCCTCACCGAACCGCTGGGCGTCACCGTGCTCACCGTCGACCCGCAGCTGGCCGCAGTCGCCGCCCGGCCCCGGCGCGAGGGCACCTTGGAGCGCCCCCTCCTCATCACCCCGTCCTTCGCGGGCGCTCCGGGCCGAGGGCCCGCGCCCGACGTGCTACCGCACCGGGCCCGCCGGTAGAGCCTCCGCTCCGACGGGCGGCCGGGCGGCACGGCCGGGTGACCGGCCCGGTGGCACCGCGAAGCGGCAGCCCGAGCCGATCCGCGTCAACATCGGCGTCGGCGTCAACCTCGCCGTCGGCGTCGGCAGGCGGGACTTCAGCGCTGCCCGCCCCGAGTTCCGGTCACTGCTCCGGGATGCGGCCGCACATCGCGTTGCCGGGCTCGGACGGGTCGGCACTGATCCAGAACTGCGCCCACAGGAGGGCGAATTCGGGCCGGCTGAGATACCCGTCGCCGTCCAGGTCGAGCAGGTCGAAGACGTCGTCGGTCTCCACGCTCCGCCCGTGCCAGATGTCGACGAGGCGGCGGTGCTCGGCGCGCGAGATACGGCCGTCCCCGTTCTCGTCCACGGCGTCGAAGACCGTGTCGGCGGTCGCCGTCACGACCTCCCGCAGGGCGGGGAGCCGGTCGACGAGGGCCAGGAACTCGTCCATGTCGACCGTGCCGTCGTGGTCGGTGTCGGCGACCGTGAGCAGGTGGTCCCACCAGCCCGTCATGAGCGCCTCGACCCTGGCCCCCAGCCCGGCGTCCCGCTGGACGGCCGGCAGCCGGCTCCAACGCTCCGCCAGGGCACCGAAGTCGCTCTGCCGCAGGCAGCCGTCCCCGTCCGCGTCGAACGCGGCGAACACGTTGCGGAGCTTGCGCTGCTGGAACTCGCTGGCCATGGACGGGCCTCCCCTGTGCCGACTGCCCCACCACGTGTGGCGACAGGCTGGTGACTTTAAGTGCGCAGCGCGGGCGTCGCCGGGTTTCGGGGGAAGAACCGAGGACTCCCGGCGCGGCCACCCGGAGTGTGCTACGCATCGCCCGCCGGATCCGGCGCGGCCCGTGACCACCGGGGCGCGGCCCGCCGCCGCGCCGGATCCGGCGGCCACGAAGGGCAGGCTCCCGAGGCGTGGAGCATCGCGGTGGGCCCGGGCAAGCGACATGTTCAGATAAATTGCGTCGCCTTCTGTTCGTATCCGCGACACCCCCCTACAGTGGACCGCGATCCCCCGAGATGTGTCCTTCCCCACATGCCGGTTCACTGGCTCCCGGAACGTCCAGCGCAGCGTGTCCCCCACCGTCGAGCCGGAAGGGCCGGGTCCGTGACGCAGGCGTTCCAGTCCCCCGGCTTCGCCGCGTTGGCGGCCGACCGCGCGGTCGAGACGCGGCTCGTCGACGAGCGCTGGCAGGCGGTCGCCTGGGACCTGGGGACGGGTCGGCGCCGGGTGGTCACCGACCGACCGGGGGGCGTCCACCTGAGCGAGATCGAGCCGGACGGCGATGCCATCTGGTGGTTCGACGCCGACGGTGCCGGGGAGGGGCGGTGGCAACGCGAGCCGTTCGCCGGCGGACCGGGCGGCGCGGCACTGCACGGCGTGCCGCACGGGCGGGCGTACGGCGTCGCCTTCGACCGGACGGGCTCGCTCGCGGCCGTGGTCGTCGGTGTCCACGACGCCTCGCACCTCTATGTCGGGCCGCCTGCGGGCGAGGCGCGACCGATCGGGTCGGCGCCGGGGTACCTGGGCCTGGCCGACCTGTCGCCGGACGGTCGGCTACTCGCCCTCGGCGGGCGGCCCGACGGGGACGACGCAGCGGTCCTGTGGCCGACGGACGCTCAGGCGGGCAGTCCGTTACGGCTCGCCGGGGACCGGCGACTGCGGCTCTGGCCGATCGAGTTCAACCCGCTCGCGGTACTCGAACCGGAGCTGCTGCTGGTGGTCGAGGAGGACGAGCGGTACACCGTCGCGACCTGGCGGGCGGGCGCGGGGCTGAGCAGGTACCCGAGACTGTCGTTCGACTCGCAGATATCGGCCGGCTGGTACCGGGGGCCGCGCGGGGTGCTGATCCAGCACGAGCGGGCCGGGCGGAGCCGGCTGCTGCTCGCCGACCTCGACCCGCCGGTGGGGCCGGGGGCGGCGCGGCCGGGGCCTGCGGGCCGGGCAGCGGTGGGCCGGGCAGCGGTGGGCCGCGGGATGGCGGGCCAGGGGGTGAATGCCGACCAGGAGCCGGCCGAACAGGCCCCGCCCGCCCGGGAGATCGACACACCCGGCGGCACGATCCACGACCTCTCCTGCGCCCCGGACGGCACCCTGCACTGCGTCTGGAGCCGGGAGTCGACGCCGCCCCGCCCGTTGGTCCTGCGGCCCGGCACGGAGGTCGCGGACCACACCGGTCCGGAGCAGGGCGACACCTCCCGCAGCCGGCGCTGGACGCCCCGGCCGTACGGGAGGATCCACAGCTTCGTCAGCACCCCCGTCGGCGGGGGCCCGTGGCCGACCCTCTTCCTGGTGCACGGCGGCCCCGCCACCCACGACCGGGACTCCTACGACCCGCGGGTGAACGCCCTGGTGGGCCACGGCTACGCGGTGGTGCGCACCAACTACCGCGGTTCCACCGGCTACGGCGCCCGCTGGCAGCACGAGTACGGCCACCGGGTCGGGCTGGCGCAGATCGAGGACCTGGCCGCCGTCCGCGCCGAGCTGGTCGCCGACGGCACGGCGCTCGCGGAGCGCACCGGCCTGTGCGGATTCTCCTGGGGCGGCTACCTGACGCTGCTGGCGATCGGTGCGCAGCCGGAGCTGTGGTCGCTCGGCATGGCCGCCCAGCCGATCGCGGACTACCCCGCCACCTACCGCACCACCACCCCCGCGCTGCGCGAGCTCGACCGGCAGCTGTTCGGCGGGACCCCGGACGAGGTTCCCGAGCGCTACCGCGCGGCCGACCCGCGATCCTACGTGCACCAGGTCCGCGCGCCCGTCCTGCTGGCCGCCTCCCGGACCGACGAGCGGTGCCCGCCCGACCAGGTGGCCCGGTACGCCGCGGACCTGCGCCGGCTGGCGGTGCCGCACGAGCTGCTCTGGGTGGACGGCGGGCACTACAGCAGCCGGACCGCCGACCACCGATCCGTGCTGGCCGCGATGGTCCGGTTCGCCGGGCACGCCTGGCCGGCACCGCTCCCCCGAGCACCCCGGGGCGGTCGTCCCGGGGTACCCGCCGATCTGACGGAAGGAGGTGAACAACCATGAAGCGACGCAGCATCCAGAACGACCCGATCAGCACCCCGGAGCGTGACCGGGGCGCCGTCGTGGTCCAGAACTTCGCGCTCGACATCACCAAGGCCACAGCGGTCGCGCCTGCCCTCAAGGGGCAGCCGAAGCCGAAGCCGGAACTCAAGGGCAAGTGACCCACGGTCGCTCCGGGGCATCTGCGGTGCCCCGGAGCGACACCTCGCCGACCGCCTGCGGACAACAGAAGTGGCCATCATGCGTATCGTCCTGCTGCACATGCCCTGGGGCGCGATCGACGTGCCGTCGCTGGCGCTCGGGATCCTGCACACCGCCGCCGCACGCGCCGGCCATCAGGTCGAAGTGCGGTACGCCAACCTGGACTTCGTGGACTGGGCGGCCTCGACCGCGGGCTTCGGCGTGGACGACTACCAGTACTTCTCCGAGAAGTCCTACTTCCAGGGCGCGGGCGACTGGGCGTTCGCCGGTGCGCTGTACGGTGACGACGGCCCGGCCCCCGGCGTCGACGGCGGCCTCGACGGCGACAGCAACGGCGCCGGCGACAACGATGTCGAGTTCGCGAGCTACTTCGAGCACCTCGCCGCCAACGGCGCGAGCGAGCAGGACATCGCCCTGACCCGGGCCACCCGCACGATCGCCCCCGCCTTCATCGACCGACTGGTCGACGAGCTCGCCGCCGACCCACCGGACCTGGTCGGCTTCACCACCACCTTCCAGCAGAACACGGCGAGCCTCGCCGCCGCGAGGGTGCTCAAACAGCGGTGCCCGCAGGTGCGCACGGTGTTCGGCGGCGCGAACTGCGACGGTCCGCAGGGCGCCGCGCTGCACCGCAACTTCCCCTTCCTGGACTACGTGGTGCGCGGCGAGGGCGAAGCCGCCTTCCCGGCGCTCCTGGAGGGCGGCGACCTCTCCGCCGTCCCCGGGCTGTGCTGGCGTGACGACTCCGGGACGTCGACGGCCAACGAGATGACGAAGCGCCCGCTGCCGCCCTCGGCGATCCTGACGCCCCGCTACGACGGCTTCTTCGAGCGGCTCGACGCCTCCGTCGCCGCCGGCTGGGTCGATCCCAAGCTGGTCCTCGAAGGCTCCCGGGGCTGCTGGTGGGGCGAGAAGCACCACTGCACCTTCTGCGGGCTCAACGGCTCCTCGATGGAGTTCCGCTCCAAGCCGCCGGCGGACTTCCTCGCGGAGGTGCTCACGCTCGCCGAACGCCACCAGCTGCTGGACGTCTACGTGGTCGACAACATCCTGGACATGGGCTACTTCGACACCGTCCTGAAGTCGCTGGCCGAACTCCCGGTCGATCTGCGGCTGCACTTCGAGATCAAGGCCAACCTGCGCCGCCACCAGTTCCAGCTTCTCGGCGACTCGGGCGCGGCCCAGGTGCAGCCCGGCATCGAGAGCCTGAGCACCCGGGTCCTGCGGATCATGGACAAGGGGGTGACGGGCTGCCAGAACGTCCGCGCGCTGCGGGACGCGCAGAGCGCCGGGGTCTCGGTCAGCTGGAACTACCTCTACGGCTTCCCGGGCGAGCAGCCGGCCGACTACGAGTCGGTGATCGGCCAACTTCCCGTGCTGCACCACCTGGACCCGCCGACCGGGGCGGGACGGATCGCGATCGAGCGGTTCAGCCCGTACTTCGACCGCCCCGAACTGGGCTTCGCGATCACCCGGCCGGCCTTCCAGTACCGCGCGACCTATCGCCTTCCCGAGAGCGAACTGGCCCAACTGGCGTACGTGTTCACCGCACCGCCGCGCGGGATCGGCGGCGACCTCGCGGAGCGTCTGAGCGCGGCGGTGGACACCTGGATCGCGCGGTTCCCCGACAGCCGGCTCAGCTACCGGGACGCGGGCGGGCGAATCGTGCTCGTCAACACCCGGCCCGGGTACGACTGGCGGGTGGTCGAGCTGACCGATCCGGTGGAGCTCGCCGCCTTCCGGCTGCTGGCCCAGCCCCGCTCGACCGCCACGCTGGCCGCCAAGGTCCCCGGCGGCGCGGCGGCGGTCCAGCCCGTGCTGGAGCGCTTCACCGCGCTGGGCCTGCTGTTCCACGACGGGGACAGCTTCCTTCAGGTCGCCGTCGAGTCCGACAACCAGGTGCTGATGCGGATGCAGCACCGGCACGGCCCGGCCGCCGCCCGTCCTCGTACCGAGGAGGTGCTCGATGCCGTCACGATCGGCTGAACGGACCGACGCCGCCTGGCGCGCCGCCGACCCGGAGGTCGAGCTCTGGCTCGACTACGACCCGGCCGCCAGGGAGTTGCCGGGCTTCGCGCTCGGTCGCCGCACCCTGTCCGGCCCGGCGCAGGCGGAGGTGACCGAGCTGCACCGCGCCGGGGTCCGCTGCCTGCGGCTGACCGAGCCGGTCCGGCTCTGCGCGGACGCGTCGGCGGCCTCAGCGCGGGCGCTGATGCTGCTGCGCGAGGCGACCGGACAGGGGTTGGCCGTGCTCTGGCAGGCGGTCTGCACGGACGGCTGCGCGGCGCAGCGCCGCTTCCACCACCTCTACCCGCCCGAGCGGTTGACCGGCGCACCGGAGGACGTCGTCGCCGACTGGCGCGCCACGTACTTCCCGAGCAAGTGCGTCTTCCGGCGCGGGCCCGGCTTCGTCGAGGTGCGCGACCGCCGGTTCGGGATGCTGGAGCTGTTCACCATCGACGAGCCGGGCCACCTGGCACAGGTGGACGCGCTGGCCGAGGGTGTCGAGATCGGCCGGCTGCCGGACGCCGTCCACCAGGACTTCGCCGTGGCCGGTCTGATCGCCGAACAGGCGGGCCGCGCGTGGTTCCTGCCCATGCGGGTCCGCCGCTGGCCCTTCCCGTCACTGACCGTGTAGTTGCGAGAGTTCGAGTCCGAGGAGAGATCCATGACCACCGCGGTCGACGACGCCGCCTCACGGATGTCCGCCTTCATCCGCGACCCCTACCCCACGCTCGCCCGGATCCGCGAGGCCGGCGCGGTCTCCGTCGTGGAGTTCGGCGAGGGCCTGCCGGTCTACCTGGTGACGCGTTACCAGGACGTCCGGGCCGCGCTGATGGACCCGCGGTTCGGGCAGGACGTCCGCCGCAGCCAGGCGATCGCGAGCGGGCGGGGCTCCGGCCTGACGCTCGGCTCGGAGGTCGTCCACATGCTCAACAGCGACCCCCCGGACCACACCCGGCTGCGCCGGCTGATCCAGGGCGTCTTCACCCGCCGGCGCGTCGATCAGATGCGACCGCTGGTCGAGCGCATCACCGACGGCCTGCTCGACGGGCTGCGCGGGCGGGAGACCGCCGACCTGGTGACGGACTTCGCCTTCCCGCTGCCGATCATGATCATCTGTGAGCTGCTGGGCTTCCCCCCGGAGGACATGCAGGACTTCCGCACCTGGTCGACGGCGATCCTGACCCAGGGCGGGGACATGTCGTTCCACCAGGCCACCACCGAACTCAACGACTACTTGCGGGAGTTGATGAAGGACCGACGGGCGGCGCCGCGCACGGACATCCTGACCGACCTGGTGCAGGCGTCCGACGCCGGCGAGCTCACCGAACAGGAGGTGTTCTCGATGGTCTTCCTGCTGCTGATCGGCGGTCACGAGACCACCGTCAACCTGCTCGGCACCGCCACCCTGGCACTGCTCCACCACCCCGACCAGCTCGCCCGTCTGCGCGCCGACCCGGCGGCGATGCCGGTCGCGATCGACGAGTTCCTGCGCTACGAGTCCCCGGTGAGCATGGCCACACTGCGGTTCACGAACGCCGACGTGACGGTCGACGACGTGGAGATCCCGGCGGACGAGCTGGTGCTGCTCTCGCTCGGCGCGGCCAACCGGGACCCGGCCCGCTTCACCGATCCCGACCGGCTGATCCTCGACCGGGGCGATCCGGGCCACCTGGCCTTCGGGCAGGGCCTGCACCGGTGCCTCGGTTCCTTCCTCGGCAAGCTGGAGAGCGAGGTCGCGCTGACCGGCCTCCTGGAGCGCTTCGAGCGGATCGAGCTGGCCGCCGCGGAGGAGACCCTGCCCTGGCGCAACACCATCATGCTGCGCGGCCTGGAGTCGCTGCCCGTCTCGCTCGATGGCTAGCGGCGCGGGGACGGGCGGTACGGGGGCGGGCGGCGCGGGGACGGGCGGTGCGGGGGCGGGCGGTGCGACGGGGCTGTTGCGGTTCCGCCCCCGGATCGGCGTCGCGCCGCTGCGCTCGCGCGGCTACCGGCTGCTGGTGATCGGGCAGGGCACCTCGGAGTTCGGCAACGCGTTCCAGGTGGTCGCCCTGCCACTGCTGGTCTACTCCCTCGCCGGCGGCGCCCGCCAGTTGGGCCTGGTGGTGGCCGCCTACGGCGCGGGACGGCTGGCCGCCACCCCGCTGGGCGGGGTACTCGCCGACCGGTTCGGCGCCTGGCGGGTGATGCTGGCCGCCGACCTCGTCCGGCTGCTCGCCACCGCCGGGCTGTGCGCGGTCGCCGCCGGCGGGGCGGCGAAGTTCCTGCTGATCGGCGGGCTCGCGCTGCTGGTCGGCCTCGGGGCCGGGGTGTTCCTGCCGGCCGCCTGGGCGATCACCCCGACCCTGCTGCCCGCCGAGGACCTCCACGCGGGCAACGCACTCAGCAGCACGGTCACCTTCGGCGCCGGTCTGCTCGGTCCGGCGGCGGCCGGCCCCCTGGTCGCCTGGCTGGAGCCGGCCGCCGCACTCGGCCTGGACGCGGCGACCTTCGCCGTGTCGACCGTCACGCTGCTGCTCATCGGTCGCGGCAGCCTCGCCGCACCGCCCCGACCGATCTCCGAACGTTCGTCCGTGCCGAGGAACTTCCGCGCCCTGCTGCGGGAATCGCCACTGCTGCGCGCGGTACTGACGGTGACGGTGATCGCGAACCTGACCGTGGGCGGCGCCACCAGGGTCGCCCTGCCGACCCTGGCCACCGACGGCTTCGCCGCCGGTGCCGTCGGGCTGGGCATGCTGCTGGCCGCGTTCACCGGCGGCGCCCTGGTCGGCGGCCTGTTCGCGGCCGGTCTCACGGAGTTGCGCTCGCGGGGCCGCACGGCGATGCTCTCCGGCCTGGTGATGGGTGCGGCGATCGGCCTGGTGCCGTTCACCGGCCTCGTCGGCGCGGTGCTGCTGCTCTGCGTGGCCGGCGGCGCCAGCACGGTGACCAACGTCCTGGTCGTCACCGGCGTGCAGAAGAACACCCCGCCCGCGCTGCTGGCCCGGGTCATGGCGGCCATCACCTTCTGCGCGCTGGGGGTCTTCCCGCTGTCGGTGATCGCGGCCGGCGCGGCGGTGGAGGCGTTCGGGAGCCGGGGGGTGTTCGCGACGACCGGGCTCTGCCTCCTGGGCGCGTTCGGGTACGCGCTGACCAGGCGCGAGATCCGCGCGCTGTGAGGCCACCACCCCCGCCGGCGTCGACCGTCGACCGTCGGCGTCGTCAGTCGACCGGAGCGGTTTGCCCGGCCCTCCTCCTCACCGCGTACGGCAGGAACTCCCTCGACGGCGAGGGCGGCCCGCCGGGGCCGCGGATGTGAACCCGCCGCCCCTCGGCCCCGGCCGGTAGCCACCTTTTTGTGCGTACTGGGCAACGACGTGCGGCGCGACGAGACTGGTCCCCAGGAGGACGGAAGGAGATGACAGCAGGTCAGGAGGCCGACAGTTCGACCTGTCCGACCTGTCCGACCTGTCCGACCCGCCCGGCCTGCTCCGCCGTCATGCGGTCGAGGCGCTCGTGGCCCAGGTCGGAGACCGGGCCGAGGGCGTCGGAGAGCCGGCGGCCGAAGTCGGTCAGCGAGTAGACCGTCTTCAGCGGAAGGACGTCGTGCACCTCGCGGTGCACCAGGCCGTCGGACTCCATCTCACGCAGGGCCTGGGTGAGGACCTTCTCGCTGATCCCGGGCAGCCGTCGACGGATTTCGGCGGGGCGCTGCGGTCCGGCCTCCAGTAGCCAGAGCAGGGACGTCTTCCACTTGCCGTCGATCACGGCAATCGCGGCGGTCACCCCGCACACGTTCGGGTTCACGGCCTGGCTGCGCGTCATCTCTTCCCCCCGGGGTCGTCGTTGTCCACCACCATGTCTACAGGAGATGAAGTATGCCCACCAACCACACCCGTCCCACCGTCACCGTGCTCGGCCTCGGGCCGATGGGACGCGCCCTGGCCGGTGCCTTCGTGGACGCCGGCGTCCGCACCACGGTCTGGAACCGCACCCCCGGGCGGGACGCCGCGCTGGTCGCCCGGGGCGCGGTGAGCGCGGCCACGGCGGAGGAGGCCGTGGCGGCGAGCGAGCTCACGGTCATCTGCGTGGTGAACTACGACGCCTCGGACGCCGTGCTGCACCGTGAGGAGGTCGGGGCCGCGCTCAAGGGCCGGGCGGTGGTCAACCTGACCGCCGACTCGCCGGACCGGGCCCGGTCCACGGCCGCGTGGGCGGCGGAGCACGGCGTCGAGTACCTGGACGGCGCCATCATGACGCCGGCCCCGAGCATCGGCACGCCGGAGGCGGTCTTCATCCACAGCGGGCCGGCCGACCTCTACGAGCGGTACGCGCCGGTGCTGGCCGTGCTCGGCGGTACCCACACCCACCTCGGCGAGGAGATCGGCCGGGCGGCCGGCTTCGACATCGCGCTGCTGGACATCTTCTGGACGACGATGGCCGGGTACGTGCACGCGCTGGCACTGGCCAGGGCGGAGGGGATCAGCGGGCGGGAGCTGGCGCCGTTCGCCCAGGGGATCGGTGCGATCCTGCCGCCGCTGTTCGCGGAGTTCGCCGAGGACTTCGACAGCGGCAGCTACTCGGGCGCGATCAACCCGCTCACCTCGGGGGTCTCCACCATGGCCCACGTCGTGCACACCGCGGAGTCGCACGGCATCGAGTCCGGGGTGATGCGCGCGGCCGAGGGTCTGGTCCGCCGGACCATCGCCCTCGGCCACGGCGAGGACGGGGTGAGCCGCCTCGCCGAGGTGCTGGGCCGACGCTGAACCCCGGCCCACCCGCGCGACAGCAACCGCAAGGGCTCCGGGCCCAGGCTGCGACGCACCCGGCCGATCACGGCGGTCGTGGCACCCGCCACGACCGCCGGGCCCGGCCCCGGGCCCGGACTCGGCGGCGGCAAGGACACGAAAGCTGTCGTTCGACATTCCGGCCTCGACGTCACCGCTGGTCAAAGACGCCAACTGGCAGACCGATGTCCAGGGTGGCCAGTGGAAGCCGGCGCCCGGTACGACGGTCCACCGGGTCAGCACGACGCTGGACTACTGCCAGATCATCCCGGCCGGGAAGTCGCTCGACCTGCCGATCATCTACTCCCTCCCGATCACCGGTCCGGTGAACACGAGCCTGTCGACCGGCGGTACGGCGTACGCGCCGGTGACCGACAACCTCAAGAGACTCGGTACGGCGACCCCGCCGGCCGGTGGCTGCAGTGCCGGGAACCGGGACGCGACCAAGATCTACTCCCCGGCCGGCCGGCCGATCCCGGAGGCGGCCCGGAAGGCCGGGTGGGAGACGAAGGGAAGTGCCCCCGGGCGCCGGGGCCGACGCCGACCACGAGCCCCGAAAACTGCTCGGCGACGCCGACCGACCGTTCTCGGCCACCCGGGCGCGCTCGCCGACGAACCATCCGAACGATCACCCCAGGTACCGGCCGACACCGACCTGACCACGCCTGATACCTTGCAGTGGCCATGGTGTTCGGGAAACCGGTCTGAGTCCGGTGCGGCCCTCGCCACTGTTGCCGCGGAGTGCCGCGGCCCTCGCTGACCGGCTCTGCCAGCGGTCAGGGCCACTGGGTCGGCTGGAAGAGCCACCCGGGAAGGTCGGCTGCGGCGTGTCGATGCGGAAGCCAGGAGACCGGCCACGGCGCGACATGTTCCACGAGGGTTTTGGAGAACACGTGCCCAGCGCTCTGCCGTACCCGTTCCGTTCCATACGTTCCGTAGGTGCCGCAGGTCCCACAGGTCCGGTGCGCGTCGGCCGCGCGGTCGCGGCCTTCCTGTTCACCGGTGTGCTCGGCGCCTGCGCGGGCGCCCCCGCACCCGACGCGCCCAGTGCGACGGCCGGCAGTGCCGGGCCGGTCACCGTGAACAACTGCGGGACCACCGTGACGGTCGGCGCGCCGCCCGAGCGGCTGGTGACGCTCAATCAGGGTGCGACCGAGGTGGCCCTGGCCCTCGGCCTGGAGTCCCGCATGGCCGGTACCGCCTATCTCGACAATGCCGTCCCGGAGAAGTGGAAGGCGGCCTACGACTCCGTGCCGGTGCTCTCCAAGGACTACCCGACGAAGGAGAAGCTCCTCGCGGCGCGGCCCGACTTCCTGTACGCCTCCTACTCCAGCGCGTTCACCGACAAGGTCGCGGGCACCCGGGACGAGCTGGGCGGCCAGGGCATCCCGTCGTACCTGTCCCCGTTCGGCTGCTCGGACAAGAGCCAGGTGCCGCCGCCGACCTGGCAGGCGATGTGGGGCGAACTGAACGACGTCGCCAGGGTCTTCGGCGTCACGGAGCGGTCCGCCGCGATCCAGCGGCAGCAGGAGCAGCAGCTGGCCCAGTTCACGGCGACGGCCGCGGGCAAGGGCCTGAAGGTCCTGTGGTTCGACTCGGACACCAAGGCACCGTTCGTCGGCTCCGGCCATGGCGGGCCTCAGCTGGTGCTCGACGCGGTGGGGGCCCGCAACGTCTTCGCAGACCTGCCCGGTGCCTGGCAGAACGTGAGCTGGGAGCAGGTCGTCGCCGCGGACCCGGACGCCATCGTGCTCGCGGACGCCGACTGGGACACGGCCCAGTCCAAGATCGACTATCTGCAGGGCGACCCGGTGCTGAGCAAGCTCACCGCCGTGCAGCGCAAGGCCTTCGTGGTGGTGCCGTTCTCCGAGTCGACCCCCGGTGTGCTGCTCGCCGACGGTGCCGCCCGGGTGTCGGCGGGACTGGGCCGACTGCACCCGGGATCATGACCGCCACGTCCCCTCCCGCCGTGCGGCTCACCGGTCCGGGCCGCACGGCGGCGGCCCTGGCCGTCGCCGCGGCCCTGCTCCTGGCCACCGTGCTCCTCGGTCTGGCCGTGGGCTCGCACCACGAGCCGGTCCGGACGGTGATCGACGTCGTGGTGCGCCGTCTCGGGCTGGGCGACCCGCACGTGACGCTGCTGGACGACCAGATCGTCTGGCAGTTGCGGCTGCCCCGGGTTCTGGGAGCGGCTGCCACCGGCGCCGGTCTCGCGGTCTGCGGTGCCGTGCTGCAGACACTGACCGGGAACGACCTGGCCGACCCCTTCCTGCTCGGGATCTCGGACGGAGCCGCCGCCGGCGCGGTCACCGTGATCGTCCTCGGGGTCGGCGTGTCCGGCGCCGTGGGAACGGGCGCGGTGGCGACGGCGGCGTTCGCCGGCGCCCTGCTCGCGGCCGTCGTCGTGCTGGCCCTGGCCGGTGCGCGCACCCGGACGCTGCCGACCACCCGGACCGTGCTCGCCGGCATCGCCGTCGGGCAGATGTGCGGGGCCTACACCTCGTTCGCCGTAATGGTCCTCGGGGACCGCGACGCGGCGCGCGGTGTCATGGAGTGGACGCTGGGCTCGGTCGCCGGCGTGCGGTGGCCCACCGCCGTCTTCCTGACCGCGGTCGCGCTGGCCGGGGTCACGGTCCTGGCATCCTCGGCCCGCGACCTGGACGCCTTCGCCTTCGGCGAGACCGCCGCCCGCTCCCTCGGCGTCCACGTCGAGCGGACCCGCTGGGTCCTCGTCGCCGTCGCTGCGCTGGTGACCGCGTGCCTGGTCGCCCACACCGGCGTCATCGGGTTCCTCGGCCTGGTCGTACCGCATGTGGTCCGTCTCGTCTGCGGCCCGCGCCACGCCGTCCTGCTACCCGTGTCGGCGCTGATGGGTGCGTCGCTCCTGGTGGGCAGCGACATCCTGGCGCGCTCGGTCCTCCCCGACCGGGAGATTCCCGTCGGCGTCATCACGGCCGGGCTCGGAGCACCCTTCTTCGCCTGGCTTCTGTGGCGCCAGGGCCGGGCCGACGGGAGGGGGCGGTGACGGTGACACACCCCGTCGAACTGCGCGCGGAGGGACTTCGTGTGCGCATCGGCGGAGCCACCCTGCTGGACGCGGTGTCGCTCACGTTCGGCCCCGGCCGGATCACGGCCCTGCTCGGGCCCAACGGCGCCGGGAAGTCCACCCTGCTGCGCGCGGTCGCCGGACTGACCCGTCCGAGCGCCGGTCGGGTCCTCCTGGACGGCGAGGACCTCCACGCGCTCACGGCCCGCCGACGGGCCCGACAGGTGGCCTTCCTGGAGCAGCAGGCGGACACCCGGCTGTCGCTGCCGGTCCGTCAGGTCATCGAGCTCGGCCGCACCCCGCACCGCAGTCGCTGGCCCGTGCCGGCGAACACAGCCGCCGACGCCCACGAGCGGGCCGTGTTCGCCGACGCCGTGGCCGCAGCCGACGTCGGCCATCTGCTCGACCGCTCCTGGCCGACGCTGTCGGGTGGCGAGCGGCAGCGGGTCCAGCTCGCGCGGGCGCTGGTGCAGGAGCCCGGCGTGCTGCTGCTCGACGAGCCCACCAACCACCTCGACCTGCGCCACCAACTCGGCTTCCTCGACACCGTCCGGGGGCTGGGCATCACCACGGTGGCGGCCCTGCACGACCTCGAACTCGCCGCCGCCTACTGCGACGAGGCCGCCGTCCTGCTCGACGGCCGCCTGGTCGCCCACGGGAGCGGCTCCGAGGTGCTCACCTCGCCCATGATCGCGCGCGTCTACGGCGTCGACGCCACCGTGGAACGGCACCCCCGGCACGACCGACCGCACATCCGGTGGAACGGACTGCTCCACGAGAGGAAGACGCCATGACCTCCCCGGTCCCCGAAGCCGACGCCCGCCGCAGCGCCGTACTCCTGGTCGGCATGTCGATCGCGGAAGCCGTCCGCCGTGACGAACTCCTCAGGACAGCGGCCTCGCACCGGGCCTCGATCGCGTTCCTGCAGCAGGCCGACCCCTCGCTGTCGGCCGAGCTGACCAGGCTGGCCGACGCGGGCACCGAGACCGTGGTCGTGATCGGCGTCCGGCTCACGGCCTCCGGCCCGGCCCAGTCCTGGCTGCGGCGGATCGCCGCGCACTGGTGGCGCGAGCGCGCGGGCCACCGCCCCGAACTCCTCGTCGCGACCCGCCTCGCCGCTTCGCCCGACGAGGTCGCCGCGGTGGCCGCGACGACGAAGGCCGTCACCGGCAAGGAGCCCGGCCTCACGTCCGCGGCCTGGGAGGACGTCACCGGCCACCGGCACCAGGTCCTGGTGTGCCGCGGCCCGCGCTGCGCGGCCCGGGGTGCCGAGGAAGGCCTGCGCGCCCTGGTGCAGAAGCTGACCGAGCAGGGTCTCGGCGACGACGACGTGCTCGTGACCCAGACGGGATGCCAGTTCCCGTGCAACCAGGCACCCGTCGTCAGCGTGCAACCCGACGACGTCTGGTACGGCGGGGTCGACCCGGCTGTCGCAGACCGCATCGTCACCGAGCACCTCGCCGGCGGACGACCGGTGGAGTCCAACCGGCTCCCCCGCCACCGGAAGGAGCAGACGGGCCACCACGGCTGATCGCGATCACCGGCACGGGAGCGGGGCCGCGCCCGCGCAGAGCCCCCCGAAGGCGTGGGCGAGCGTCGCGCCTGCGGCCCCGCAACGCAGCCGCGCACGACTCGACCCCGCCTGCGCGCCTTCGGCGGGGTCGAGTCGTGCGCGGCGGGGAACTGCCCGTCAGACCGCCGGAGCGGGGACGGCCGTACGGTCCTCGGCAGGCGCGGCGGGGGTGAGGGCCCGCTGTGCCAGGGCTCCGAAGACCAGGGCGAACCCGGTCCAGAGCACGACCTGCAGACCGATCGAGGCGAGCCGGAAGTCCCACATCAGCCCGGCCGGGAAGCCGTCCGGGATCGCGTCGTCGTTGGACGGCAGGACGACGGCGAGCACGGCCATCACCACGGCGTAGCCGAGACCGGCCGCGACAACGGCGTTCCAGGTGCCCAGACGCGGGGCCAGGCGCTTGCCGAGGATCACCGCGGCGACGCCGATCAGCACGCTGAGGGCGATCATCAGGAAGAACAGCGCCGTGCGCTTCCCGATGGTGTCCGGATTGCCGACCGCCGGCGGCATCGCCGGGTACTTGAGGAACGGCACCAGGTAGATCGTGGTGAACGCGGCGCCCGCGACCAGCGCGGCGGTGGCCCGGGGGCCGAACCGGCCGATCCGGCCGAGGGCGAAGCAGAACGCCAGCGCCGCGACGCCGCCGACGGCGACGCCGTACACCAGCACCCCGGTGGCGAGGCCGGCCGTGGACTGCAGGTCGCGGCTGACCAGTTCCTCCTCCTCGTCACCGGAATCGGCGGTGCCGGCGGCCTCGTGGGAGTCCTCGTGGCCGGCGGCGGGTTCGGCCTCGCTCCCGTGGTGGTGCCCGGCCGGGGCGGACTGTGACTGCTCCTGGGCGATGGCGTCCGAGACGGGGCCCTCGCCGACGGTGTAGGCGAAGAGGAAGGCCACCAGCCCGGCGAGCAGGCCCGCGAGCAGGCCGCGCAGCAGCAGCTTTCCGACGGTGCCGGAGGAGACGGTTGCGGAGTTGTTCATCGGTGCTCGGTCTCCGCTCAGTGGCACGGGAAGCCGAGCAGGTGGCGGCCGTCGTGCACCCACTCGTGCACGGTGGCCCCGGAGAAGACCGAGGTGGCGCCCTGTTCGGCACCGACGAAGTACAGCAGGACCAGCATCAGGGTGCCGAGGAACAGCGCCCAGGGAAGGATGGCGCGGATCGGCAGCGCGGCCGGGGCGGAACCGCCCACGGGCAGGCTGGGAGAGAGTACGGACTGGGCCATGGCAGGACCTCCTGGGGGAAACACGCGTCCCGTTCGGTGGAGCTCTGACGACGGCGGTCGGGTCTGACTTGCCGGACCCCGCCGTTGCGTGAGGCGGCCGGTTCCGGCTTACAGTGGCGCGACCGTGCCGGATTCCCACCGGACTTCCGTCTCGCCGTCGTCTTCAGTTGTCGCAGCAGACCGTAGCGCCCGGGCGGCGGCGGCGCCAAGGGCGTGCACCGAATCGTTGCCGCGCGGTCACCTGCGCATTTGTCCGCGGGCGGGCGCGGAACGCGGTACTCCGAGGGGCTCCCAAGGGTGACAGGTGTACGAAGGGGGAATGACATGACGGTACGGGTGATCTTCGTCGCACCGGCGATCGGACCCGAGCTGCGGCAGGCCCGGTTCGTCGGCGAAGGATCCTTGGACGAGGGCGATCCGCTCGACGCCGCCGGGATACGCGCCGCCCGCGCCGCCGCACCGGGCCTGCCGGCGGCCGCCCACCGGTTCGTCTCGCCCACCGCCCGCTGCCGCCGCACCGCCGAGGACCTCGGCCTGCCCGACGCCGTGGACGAGCCCGCGCTGCGCGGCTGCGCGACGGGCCGATGGAGCGGGCGGACCCTCGACGAGGTCGCGGCCGAGGAGCCGGCGGCCGTGATGAAGTGGCTGGCCGATCCGGCGGCCGCGCCGCACGGCGGCGAGTCCGTGCGGCAGTTGTGCGGCCGGGTCGGCGCCTGGCTCGACGGCACCGCGGCCGCGCTGGCCGGGCGGGTGCTGGTGATCGCCGAGCCGGACGTGGTCCGGGCCGCCGCCGTGCACGCCCTCGGCATCCCGGACCACGCCTTCCGCCGGCTCGACGTGCCACCGTTGGCGGGCGTCGAACTGACCGGGCGGGCGGACCGCTGGAACCTGCGCCTGGGCCTCGTCCGGCCCATCACGGATGGAGCCGGATGACGGGGGCAACTCCTTCGACCGCGCCGGGGCGCCCGTCACAGCGTTCGCCCAGTGACCGGGTGCAGCTCTACGACCGACCGGCCGACGCCCGGTGGGCCCGCACGGCCACCTCGACCCGGACGGCGTCCGGGACACGCTGGTGCGTGGCGTACCCAACCTCGCCGAACGCCTCGCGACGCTGACCCAGCGGGCCCAGGAAGGCTCCCCGCACTACAGCCTGCTGCCCTCAACGGCTGTCGGCGGGGCACCCGCCATCGACCTCTCGTCTTCCAGCCGTCCCATGTAGTCGCCGACCTGAGACTGCTAGGACCGCCGGGACTGTTCCACACAATCGGCGTCGCCTGACAGCACGCAACCTGATAGCCTGTCCGGCTGCCCTACCGGCGGCTCGCAACCGGACGGAGGGTCAATCGACATGAAACCCAAAGACGAGATCACGTTCAACACTCCTCTCACCGCACCCCACGGGTGGAACGCGCCGGGAGAACCAGTAACCCTTTACACGGGAGCCTTCTCAGGATTCCCTGGAGGCGTTCGACTGGGGAAGGTCGAGCTCACCTTTGGGGTAAAGCCCGGTCTGAAATGGTCCGTTGAGCTTCGCGACGAGGACTACCTGGGACTGCTGCCGGACCATGCCGTCGCCACGGTCGGCCGGACGCTGCCCGCGAAGTTCATGGCAAGTCACCGCCGTAACGGTAGTGGCTGGACCCAGTCCGCCGAAGCCGGCGACCCAGATACGCCCCTACAGCGAATCGTGGCCCAATGGATGAACCTCCCACTCTCGGTCGGCAACGCGCACTTGGAGGAAAAGACGGCTGCGGGGGTTCGACGCTCAAACGGCCGGTCGTTCATTGAAGTCGAAGGCTGGACGGTGACCATCGACCAGCGCTTCGATCTCTCAGCCGTTCTTCGGACCGCAGCCGACGACACCCAGTCCGTCCTGACTCACGTCATGGAACTCAGACGCACCGACGACAAGCCGTTCTCCGTTGCCGAGGGACGGGATCTACTGGAGTGCCTCCGGGTCAGCCTGTCGTTCGGCTTCGGCCGCAAGGTAGCCCCCGTACTTCCCGTGGGTTACGGCTCAGATGGGATGGTCGCATGGGAACAGTGGTTCTCGCCTCTCGTCGACTCGGCAAAAACAAGTGGGATGGAATGGCTCTTTGACGCCAGCCCGGACGACTGCGCCGATCTTCTATCCTGTGCAGTCCGGGCGTTCAGCGACCGCTCACTCATGGGAACCACTCGCCTCCAGATGGCGATGGCGACTCAGGCCGTGTCAACAGGATTTGTCGAGCAACGGATTCTTGCCGCCGCCCCGGTGTTGGAAAGCCTCGCCTGGAGCAGACTGGTCCTGGGCGGGCTGATGACACGGCGGCAATACCGAGACTGCCATGCCGAGGACCGGTTGCGCTATCTACTGGATTCCGCTGGCGTGCCGACCACCATCGACGCGGCCGAGCTCCCGGCACTGGCCCAGTACGCTGCGGCTAAACGAATCGATGGTCCGACGGCAGTCACACGGATCAGGAACCACCTCGTACACCCCGAAGTACTCGCCGACGACCTCTACGCCCACAAAGGTCTCGCCGCCGAGGTCTGGAGACTGTCGCTGCACTACGTGACACTTCTTCTGCTCCACTCGATCGGCTACCGAGGCTCTTACCAGCGGCACCTGAAACTCGACGGCTGGGTCGGCGACACAGAAGCAACACCATGGACCGACCCTGCAACCGCACCCGCTGGCCCGATCCCGCTGCCGACCACCGGCCGACGCGCCCACCCACGTCGGGCATCCCAGGCGCCGACATCGTGATCCGCCATCTGCCTCCTGGCCTCGCGTAGTTCGGTTGGCAAGCCAGAAGGCGCTTCCGAGGCTGCACCAGCGTCAAGCCGCCGGCGCACCGCAGGACCTCGGCCCCGATACGTCGCGGCTCGCCCTCGGGGGATGCGGCGGCTAACGCACGCTCTCCGGGACGGCCTGCTCCCACTGAGTCACGCTCGCCGAGCCTCGCGAGGCAGTCGAGAGCTGCGGTCGCGGCCCCCTTCGCCGCGCTATGTTCCGCTACTCGGCCCTGGGTCGCTGCAGGCGCGGCCGACCCGCGTCGGTACGGGTCGACGGGCGCCGAACACCTGCACGCCGCTGGCCGCCGTCCTCGGATCAGAAGCGGCGGCCAGCAGTGCCTCTCCAGGCCTGGGCACCGATCATGCTCCGCCACAACGAAGTCATCACCTATGCCGAGGGGTTCGCGGGCCCCGGCATCTACAAAGGCGGCGAACCCGGCTCCCCGGTCATCGCCCACCAGGTCTTCGCCGGGGCACTTCGGCGCAATCCCCGGAGCGTGAGGATGGTGCTGGTCGAGGAGCACGCCAAACGCAAGGCCGAGTTGGAACTCCGGATCGCGGCAGCTGCGGGTACGCCCGGGTCCCGGAGCGACCGCCTCGACGTGCGCATCGCCCAGGGCCAATGCCATCCCGATCTCCTGCAGCAGCTAGAGCGCGCCGGCAGTCTTCACCACCCCATGTTCGTCCTGCTCGACGGCTTCGGTGGACCCGAGGTCCCGTTCCACCTCCTCCAGCGAATAGCCACCCAGCGCCGCAGCGAGGTGATGGTCACCTTCCAACCCTCCTTCCACGTCCGGTTCTCCGAGAAGGCCGAACGTCACCGCGCGGCCGGGGACGCCTTCTTCGGCGACACCGAATGGCACGGTGTGTTCCAACAGCCGTCGTCCACGAAGACGCCGTACCTGCGCGACCGCTACCGCGAGTCCCTCGGGCGTGCCGGCTTCCAGCACACCCTTGCCTTCGAGATGATCGACGAGACCGGCCACCTCCTCTATCTGATCTTCGGTACCCGCCACGAACGAGGCGTGGAGAAGATGAAGGAGGCCATGTGGGTCGTCGACACCACGTCCGGAGTCCGTTACCGCGACCCCAAGGACCCCAACCAGCAGGCCCTCGAACTCGAGCTCGAACCCGACACAGGACCGCTTCGCCGCATCCTGCTCGACCACCTGGGCTCCGCGCAGACTCTCAGCAGCGTCGACCAACTCAAGAAATACGCCCTCCTGGAAACCGTGTACCGCCCGACCCAGGTCATACCGCTCCTCCGGAGAATGCGCGACGACGGGGATGTCGACATCTCTCCGGGCCGGATCACCGGCACCAGCACCGTCACTTCCCTGCGTCGGAGCACCCTCTTCTGACCATCTGCCCGTCGTCGCAGCAGTACGAAGGAGCGCCCCGGCATAGCCGCCCAGTTCCGCTTACGAGGGGCCGGGCATGGCGGAGGAGGCTGTTAGCACCTTGCGCGGCATCGAACCGCCTACCGGCCCTTCCAATCGATCATGTCTGAGCGACCCCTCCTCTCCCGCGCGGCCGATGAAGTTCCACCACATAGCACGGCTCTGCCGTTTCGTCTCAGGTCAGAGGCCTGATCGACCATCCGGGGTCAGCAAAAGGTCAGCAGACGCCCGGGAGTCGACAACCATGGCCACCATCAACCTCATACGCGGCATGGGCAGCTTCTTCAAGGAGTGCGAGCACCCCGAGAACCGTTGGCCTCGGTGCCCGCACGAGTACACGATCCGCCACCGCGACGCGACCGGGTCATGCCCGGCTGGGACTCCGTCGCCGCACCGGTGCTGTGGCACGACGCCGTCATGGGCGCCGCTCTCATGCTCAAACCCTCCGCCGAGATGCCGGCCGACCTGCGCCCGCTGATCTACCACACCCTCAAGGCCGCCGAGAGCATCAGCGCACTTGCCACCAACCCACCGGCAACAGCCCGCTGAGGCCGCTGGCGGGGAGGTGTCAGACGGCCCCGGATTCTGTCAGCAGGTCAGCCGCGCGACGGACGAGAGGCTCGTGCACCAGGGGGTCGAGGCGCTCGCGGAACTGACGGCCGAGCGCCGGCGGAAGACCACCCGTGACCACCACGACCTGCTCGATCACGTCCGCCGCACGATCGACCTCCCCCAGGGCCAGGGCCGCGTCCAGAACGTTCAGGAGGTAGTGCGCAGTGAAGGGAGGCATCCCGTCGGAGCACGGAACCGCCAGAGCCCGCGTCACGGCGTCGACATGCTGGACCGCCAGCCCGGGACGGCGCAGGTCGACCGCGACCCGGGCCCGGGCGAGGTCCAGACTCAGGCGCTCCAGCCCGGTGTCGGACCCGGCATCCGAGACCGGGGCACGCCCGTGGCCGAGGGCAGCCTCGGCCGCCCGGTCCAGCGACCGGTCGGCACGGACGGCATCACCCTCGCGCGCGAGAGCCATGGCCCGGACGTTGTGCAGCACCGCCGCGAACTCCCTCGGACGGTCCGGATAGGCGGTGCGGGCGGCACGAACGAGCATCCGGGCATCACCGGGATCCCCGGCCTCCAGATGCCGCAGGCCCAGCAGCAGCATCGCCTCGGAAACCAGAGCCCGGTCCCCCGCCACCGCAGCCGCCCGCATAACCGCCAGCGCCTGCCGCTCCGCCCGGGCCTGCTCACCGAGCGCACTGCTGATCCAGGCACACAACAGCCCGGTACGCGCCCCGAGCAACAACAGGGCACGACCGGCGGCCCGGTCATGGCCTGCCGCCGCGAGCAACCGCACGGCCAGCCGGTGCTCGGCCAGCGCCGCCACGTACAGCGCCGCCGGCGCCAGCTGCGTGCGGCAGAACTGCTGCTCCAGACCCGCAACCCGCGCGGAGACCCACTCCAACCCGTCAACCGCCGGGGGCCAGCCGTCCCCGACGGTGCCGCCTCCAGGAGCGGCGGCACGCTCGATCGCCGCCCTGAGGTGGCCGGCCAGCGCAGGTCCGCGGAGGACGAACCCGGACGCGGAAGTGCTCTGCGCCAGGTGAGCCGAACTGCGTAGCGCGGCCGTCGCAACGTCGCCGCTCCACTGCTCGTCCCGCAGTGGGGCATCGCCGAGGGCAAGGTACAGCCAGTGCGGCCAGCCGAGCCGACCGACCTGCCCGGCCGGGACACCGTGGATGTCTGCCATCGCCAGTTGCGCGGTGTACTCGGGCACGATCCGCCCCGACTCCCACCGCGACACCTTCTCCCGCCGCGCGGCCATCCGCCCGTGACCGAGGCCCGCGTGGCGCTCGGCCACAAGACGGGCGTACTCCGGGTGGGACAGACCCATCCCCGTACGCAACAGCATCAACGGATGGACCATGGGCTTTGCCTCAGAACTCTCGACACGCGGCCGGAAAGCCGAGTCCGGCCACGGACAAAAGCCTAGGCACCTCACCCAGCCCCTGCCATGCGGTGAGGCACCCCCGAAGGCACCCCCGTCGACCCGGTCGCCATCCGGGAGGTCACCGCGAGGCAGCGGACGGGACTCACTGCAAGCGCTAACGGCAGCCGCACGCCCATAGCTGCCAATGCGGCTCGGCACTGCCGCACGCGCACAAGATCGGGCGCCAGCGCCGATGGGCTTGAAGAGCCACTTCGTCCTCCCCCTACTTCGGCCCGAACAGCCCACGCCCGAGTACGGGCCTTTCCGTAGTGGTGGCACTTACCCGCGTGATTCGGCAGGATCCGTTCCATGAGGTCTCAGGACAGCAGGCTGTCACCCGCATGGGTTGCGCGGACGACCGTCACCTACGACGAACTCCAGGCGGCGGCAGGCTCACTGTGGTGGCTGCAGTCCGATCCCGATCACGGCGGCGTCCGGCGGGTGATGTGTTCGGACCGCTTCGGCACGGCCAACCCGGTGACGCCGTCCGATGTCCCGGTCGGCGGTCAGCTCCACGCCTACGGTGGCGGCAGCTTCGCCGTGGTGCGAGGCGGGGTGTGGTTCGTCGGCAACGACGGTTCCCTCTTCCATCAACCGCTCGGCGCCGCACCGGAGCGGATCGTATCCGTACTCGGTTCCGAGCAGTACGGGGACCTCGTTCCGGGCCCGGACGGTGGTGTGCTCGCAGTTCGCGGCGACGGCACCACGGACGAGGTCGTCGCGGTCTCACCGGTCGGCGCCGTCCAGGTACTCGTCCGCTCCTCCGAGTTCCTCGCCTGCCCTCGGCGCTCGGGCGACTCACTGGCGTATCTGGAGTGGCCGCGGGACCGAATGCCCTGGGACAGCTGCCGCCTCCTGGTGGGCAACATCAGTTCCGACCTGCCCCGGCCCGGTCACACGGTGGCCGGCGGCCCCTCGGAGGCCGTGCTCCAACCGTCCTGGGGACCGGACGGATCGCTGTACTTCATGTCCGACCGAACAGGTTGGTGGAACCTGTACCGCCTCCACAACGGCGGGGTGGAGGCCGTCCTGCCGATCGACGCGGACTGCGCACCGGCCCCCTGGGAAGGAGGCTACCGGTCGTACGGGTTCGCCCCCGACGGCACCGTGGTACTGACCGTTCTGGACGGCTTCTCCACCGAACTCGTAGCTGCCGATCCCACAGGAGCCCTTCGTCGGCTCGGCCCGAACCTCACGTCCGTGAAGCCCTACCTCGCCGTCGACGGCGACCGGCTCGCCGTGATCGGCTCCACCCCGTCGTCCGCTCCGGGCCTGTGGTCGCTCGACCTGGCGGCAGAAGCGGATGCTCCGGCTCTCCCTGTGACCGCGGCCGTCGACCCGAATCCGTCCTGGACGCCCGTCCCACCGTCGATCGGCACCGCGCGGAGTCCGGGCGGGCCGGTCCGCTTCCTGCTGCATCGACCTCCGACGGCAGCCGCTCCGGCACCGCTCGTCGTGCGGGCGCACCCCGGTCCGACGGACGACGTCCCGCTGCGGCTGGACTGGACGACCCAGTTCTTCGTCAGCCACGGCTTCGCCGTCGCCGAGGTCCTCTACCGGGGCAGCACCGGCCGGGGCCGGACGTTCCGCCAGGTCCTGCACGGTCACTGGGGCGAATTCGACGTCGACGACTGCGCGGCGGTGGCCGAGCACCTGCGGTCGACCGGCGTGGCCCGACCCGACGCGATGTTCATCACCGGCGCGAGCGCCGGCGGGTACACGGCGCTGCAGGCAGCGAGCCGCCCCGGACCGTTCGCCGGCGCGACGGCCGTCTCGGCGATCATCGACCCCGCGCAATGGGAACTGTCCGTACCGGAGTTCCAGCGCCCTCACGCGGCCGTGCTGCGGGGGCCCGCCGGCGCCGCGCTGCCCGAGCGGATCCGTTGCCCCGTGCTGGTGGTCCACGGGACCGCCGACACGATCACGTCCGCCAAGGAAGCGATGCGGTTCGCCCAGGAACTCTCCGCCCTGGGAAACGACCACGCCGCGTTGTTCCTGGAGGACGGCGACCACTACCTGTCGGCACCCGCAGCACGGGAGCAGGCGCTCCGCGCCGAACTCGACTTCTACCGACGCATCATGAGCCGCCCAACAACATGAGAGCCACCCCGTCGGCCTCCGGCAGCACGGCCCGGGCGAACTCGTGCAGCTCCCGGGCCGGGGCATAGTCGATATGGCTCCGCAAGGCCACCAGGACCCCGGCCACCCGCTCGACACACCGCCCTGATCCCGTTCTGGCCGTGTAGGAGACGGCGACCCGGGCGGCCGCGCACGCCTGGTCGATGTCTCCGCTGCCCAGCCACGTGGCGGCGAGCAGAGCGGCATCGATCGCGCGGCGGCGGACCCTGTCCTCGCCCACACCGCTGAGGGCCTCGGCAAGCCGGCTCCTCGCGGCCGGGGCACGACCGAGGTCGTGGAGGCAGTGGGCTGCCTCGTCCGCGAGGTAGGCGTGGTTGAAGTAGCGGATCCAGGCTGGTTCGTCCTCCTGGTCGGCGGTGTCGAGCAGCTTCTCGGCCTGGAGAATCAGCTTCGTCGCCTCGCCCTCCCTACCCAGCCTGGCGTTGGCACGAGCCACCACCGCGGTGATGGCGGCCCGCGTCGCCGGGCTCGCCATGGTCCCGGTCGCTGCTCCGGCCGAGGCCGCCCATCGCAGGGCGGTCTGCGGATCTCCGCAGTGCAACGCGAGGTGCCCGAGGTTCACAGCCACGAGGTAGGCGCTGTAGGCCTGATCGTTGGTCACCGCCGTCAAGGTGAGGGCGCGCCGGTAGTACGCCTGAGCCTCGACAGGATTACCGGTGTCGACAGCCTGGTAGCCGGCGAGCTCGCAGAATCCGGCGGTCAGTCCCGCCCGGCGGCGAGCGAGCGGCCCGTCCGAAGCCGGGCGGCGGAGCAAGGCCTCGAGTTCGTTGTCGATGTAGGAGCTGACCTGCCGTCGGTACTGCCGGGCGCCGTGCGTGTGGTCGAGCTGACGAAACAGGTCCAGCATTTCCTCCGCAGCACCCACGTCGGCCTCGGTCACCGGAAGTGAGATTGCGGTGGCATGCCGCTCCGAGTTGACGGACAACCAGTCCGTGACCAAGCCGCCCAGCTGTGCCAACGGAGAGGCCGTGGGCAACGCCACCTGCTCACACTGCCCGCGGTGGTGCGACATCTCCACGCCGCTCTCGCCGTCCTTCGGTGAGGCTGCCGGCGCCTCGACGGCATTCGGCCTTCCAGGGAGAAGGGACGGCAGCTCGGCAGCGGCGATGTTCAGCAGCCCGGCGAGCTTCGGCATCTGCCACGGCTGCGGCGTCGCCGTGCCCTTCTCCCACCGATGGACTGTTGTGCGGTCGACGTTCATCAGCTCGGCCAGCTGCTCCTGGGTGTAGCCGGCGGCCCTGCGCTGCGCGGCAAGCGGTCCCCATCGCGTCATCGCGTTCTCCTTGGGCGTTCTCGGTCCACCAACGACGCAGGTCATCGGCAGATCTTCAACATCACTGCCGAGCGGTGCAACAAGTCTGCACTGTCACAACGAGCTTGGCAGGTGTTCCGTATGAGCCCCGAGGATTTCGCACCACGGATCGGGCCCCAGCGCAGCGGCGGTCCCTCGGCCGCGCGCGTCCCGGACGCCTCCTGCCTACGACCCACCGACCAGCATCCGCCACTCGGAACTCACCGAACCGATCGTCGCGCCCATCTTCCTCGGAACACCCCGCCTCGTTCAGCCCGCTTCGCGCCGATCCCTCCCTCTCGCGGCAATACGGACGGAGAAGCGGGAGTCGCCGAGCAGAATCTCCCGAACCGAGCGCACCGCCTCACTCAGTTCCTCGGGTGCCCGGGAAACCTCCTCTGCCAGCACACGCCGTACGCGGGGGTTCACATCCTTCGCGAGGCGCATCAGAGTCCCTCGATATCGGTGCGGGTTCCGCGCGGAGAGCACCGAGGCAAGCTGTCTGACGTTCGCGTGCTGGTGAATGGACAGGAGATCGGCATCCAGATCCGTGGTGAAAGCCCTGGGAAGGCCGACAAGGACGCGAGTCGCCGCCTGCACATCGTCCTTGTCATCGCTGTGCAGCATGTCCACGGCGTGGTCCCGAACCTGGGCATGCTGGTCGTCCGTGGAAACAGCGGCGGCAGCCAGCCGAAGTCCACTGCCGCGGAGGGAGGCGGATCCCATCTTCATCTTGAACGAGCTGAGCGGATGCGGTTCCCCGGCCAACTCGTCGAGTCGGCTTCCGTCCCACGCGCCGAGCGCAAACTGCTCAGCCACCAGAAATGCCGGGCCGGTGTCCTCCGGGCCCAGGCCGAGGACGAGATTGCGAGCCGCGATCAACGCCTCCTGCCTGTTCGAGGCCACCTCACCGAGATCCTCAGCGATCGCCAACAGCCTGGCCAGGCAGCGCCTCCGGTCCTCAGCGTCGAGACCACCGACCAGAGATGAGTCCTCGACCATCAGGGTGCCGAACTCCACCCCGCTCGGATCGGGAGTGGGGCGGTTCAGAATCCGGTCCTTCGCCTCGTACCTGCGAAGACGGAGTCCGGGACCACCGGTATCGAATTCGTCGTGAATCAGAGGGACCAGGTAATGTCCACGCCCGAACAGTCCACGTACCCGATCGTGGAGCACGGCAAGGGTTTCCGCGGGAAGCGTCTCGTACCGAACCGACGGGTACGGACCCATCTCACGGGCCGACGAAGCCCCAAGCAAGCTGCGTACTCGAGTGTCCAGGACGAGTACGAGCGCACGATCCACGCCCTGGTCCGCCAGATCAAGCAAGCGCATCAACGCGGCCAAGGCGAGCTCAGGGTGTGCCCCGGCGATCTCGATGCACGCGGCGGCATGTGCGTCGTCGGACTGACGATATTGGCGCGCCCGTGGCCGGCGAATCCCGCCTGACTGACCGTCGGTCGAGGTCAGCAAAAGTCAGCATCAGTCCGATTGCACCCTCACAAACCTGCGTGCACCTGGGAACGCTGACCCTGGCCCGTCGAGCTCGTTCCGACCTCTGCAAGCGTGCCCGGCAGGCCCACTGCGATCAGCAAGTCGTCACTTTAAGCTCTTTACTCACACCCTTTTATCCCGATATCGTCTGCTTACCGGATGGTCGACATCGCTCTGCGTGTGTGGTCAGGAGGGCAGGGTGATCGACTGGGCGTGGTGGAAGACGTTCTTGGGATCCCAGGTCTTCTTGGCCCTCTGCAAGCGGCTGTAGTTCTGCTTGTAGTAGAGGCGCTGGTAGGCGGGCCGGTCGTCGCCGGCCACGCCCAGGTCGATGTCCGGGTAGTTGATGTAGGCACCGTCGGTGTCGGTACCGATCTCGGGAACGCCTCCGGTCGCCCGGTACGCGTCCCGGTAGAGGCCGCGGAGGAACGCCAGGTGGTCGGCGTCCGCGGCCGGGTCCGTCCAGTACGTCTGGTACTGGAGCTTCATGACCGAGTCGCGCTGGGGTGCGGCGGTCTCGGTGGGCCCGCGGTCGTTCACCCGGCAGCCGTAGGAGTCGATCTGGACCAGCGTGTTCGTCAGGTCGACACCGGGGACCTCCCTGGTCAGCCACGTCCAGAACGACTCGATCTGCGCCGGGGTGAAGGGTCGCCGGTGATAGGCCGACTTGTACTTGCCGCGCTGGTTGGCACCGGAACCGTTGACCGTCATCGTGGCCTGGAACCACGGCATCCGGCGCCGCTTGTCCGGGTAGGGCAGGTAGAGCCTCCCCGCGCTCCGGGTCTGGACGGTCGACCTGGTCCTCATCCCGGACTCCACCAGCGCGAGGAACTCGTCCAGCGGCGCCGGATCCTCCTCGTCCCACTGGCTGAACAGGACGACGTTCCCGTTCGACCGGTGGGTGAGGTGGAGGATGGAGAACAGTCCCTGGTACACCGTCTCCTTCCGGCCGCTGTAACGGGCGAAGAAGGCACCGAAGTTGTCGAGCAGGGTCCGGAAGTCCTCCGGGCGCCGGACCAACTCGTCCCACGGCCAGGCGACACTGCTCAGCCACACCTGCGGCGGCGGCTTCGGCAGGGCGTGGGCGAAGTGGTAGCGCAGGACGATGCCGAAGTTCCCGCCGCCGCCCCCGGTGTGCGCCCAGAACAGCTCACGCTCCGGCGAGCCCTCCGGATCACCCCGGTGGGCCGTCGTCACCTCCACCCGGCCACCCCGGACGGTGACCACGTCGACCTGGACCAGGTGGTCGACCGTCAGCCCGTGGCGCCGGGAGAGCAGCCCGTACCCGCCTCCGCTGATGTGACCGCCGGCTCCGACCGAGTAGCAGGAACCCGCCGGGATCGTGACGCCGTACGTGCGGAAGAGGGTGGTGTAGACGTCCCAGTTGGTGGCGCCGCCCTCGACGCAGTAGGTGGCCGCGCCGAACTTGTCGGTCCCCGTGCGGACACCGCGCAGGGTGCTGAGGTCGAGGATGACGCCCTTGTCGTTGTCGACGAATCCCTCGTAGCAGTGGCCGCCACCGCGGACCGTCGGCCGCAGCCCGCGGTCGAGCGTCGTCCGCAGCTCCGCCACCGCGTCTGCCTCGTTGCCGACCAGCCGGATGTGGTTCGGCCGGCTCCGCCAGCGCTGGTTGAAGCCCTGGCTGAGCGTCTCGTAGCGGGAGTCCGAGGGGAAGACCGTCCGCCCCTCCGGGAGCTCGACCGGATCGGCCTCCGCACGGCCGGCGGCGCCGGCGGTCAGGCCGAGCGAAGCCGCGGAGACGCCGGCGGCGGTCATTCCGGTGCTGCCGAGAAAACCTCGACGGGAGAATTCACGGCTCATCGACTACCCGCTTTTCCGACTCCGATATTCCGGCACGGGAAATCTACCACCGGTTCCTGACGATGTGAATCCCTGCACGAACTAGTGTGACTGTATATTCTTTCCGGCCCCTTTCCGGAATCGACTCGGGACCCCGCCCGGCAACCCGGCAACACCGCCGACCGACACTCCGGGGAGGTCTCGGCGGACGCACGCCGAAGGAGAGGGGCACCTCCGCGACGCCGGCCGCACCACCGCGAAGGCCGCACTCCGAGACCCGCCGCACCGCCGGGACCCGACTTGACGAGCCATCTAGTTAGGCACCATATTACTGCCATGACCCCACACCACGAGGTCGACGGCGGCGCACCGACGCTCGACCAGGCACGCAGACAGCTCTCCCGGTACGGCCTGGCGGCCGATCCGCAGGCGGTCCTGGTCGCTGCACGCCTGATGGCCGCCGCCTCCCGACTGGGACAGGCCGGCGAGGCGCACTTCGCACGGTTCGGCCTCTCCACCGGGCGGTACCGGCTGCTGGCCGACCTGGAGGACCACGGCGGCGAGAAGTCCCCCTCCCAGCTGGCCGCTTCGCTCGGCGTCTCCCGGGCGACCGTGACCGGCCTGGTCGACGGCCTCGAACGCGGCGGCCTGGTCGCCCGCCGACCGTCCACCGAGGACGGCCGGGGCAACGTGGTGGTCCTGACCACCCGCGGATCGGAGCGCCTGCGCGACATGGCGCCGGAACACTACGAGCGGATGCAGGCCATGGTCGGCGGCCTCTCGATCGAGGAGCGCACGGTGTTCCTCGACCTGCTGGCGAGGCTGGTCGAGGGCATGGAGGCCCTGACCGCCGACTGACCGGCCGCGGACCGACCGGCTGCCGACCGGCTGCCGACCGGCCGCCGACCAGCTAGGGCCTCCGACCGCCCGACGGCCGACCCCGCACCGGTCGACCACCCCGACAACAGCGCGCAGCATCGGACCGCCCGGCGAGAGTCGGCGGCCCGACCGCTCCACGGCCACATAGTTAGTCGCCTAATCACTAATACTTAGCCACCTAAGTATATTCTAGGGAGTTTCCATGCCCAACAGGCAGAAGATGCCCACCGATCCGGACGACGCCCGGCCGCCGTTCGTCCTCTGGCGCGAGGTCCTGGTCGCCTACGCCATGCCGGCCGCCATGGCCGGGGCCGGCGGCCTGGCGACCGGGCAGTCCCAGCTGCTGATCGCCGCCGCGACCACCATCGCCGGCACCTCCGCCGTCGTGGCCGCCCTGGTCGGCGCAAGGCTGCGCCGACGTCCGGCCGATTCGTGGAGCACCCATGCGCCGCGCACGCTCCTCGCGGCCGGCGCCGGACTCTGCGCCGCCGCGATAGGCCTGGCCCTCGGCTGGTCGGGCGCCCACTGGCTGCCCCGGGTGCCTGCCCTCGCGGACAGCCCGTGGCCGGACCGGCTCCGGATCGACCTGCCGGTCTCCGCGGCCATCGCCGCGACCATGATCACCTGGCGCTGGCGCAGCACCCGCCCGCGCCGCCGCCGGGCGCACTGAGAACCGTCCGCCCCCTTGACCCGCGCGGCACGGGCACCCCGCCGCGCGGACCGGTCCCACCCACACCCACGGAAAGAGATCCAGAGATGATCGTCATCATGGGCGCCACCGGCGCCACCGGCGGAGCCACCCTCCGCAGCCTGACCGCGCGGGACATCCCCGTCCGCGCCCTCAGCCGCGACCCGGCCCGGCTGCTGGCCGGACTCGACGACCGCACCCGCCCGCTGGTCGACGCGGTCGCCGCCGACGCCGGCGACCCGGAGTCGCTGGCCGCCGCCTTCAAGGGCGCCCGACAGCTGCTCCTCACCATGGCCAACGGCCCCCAGCAGGTCGAGCACGAGCTGCGGGCCGTCGACCTGGCGGCCAGGAGCGGTGTGGAGCACATCGTGAAGATCTCCGCCCCGGCCGCCGAGCCGGACTCCCCCGTCGCCGTCTCCCGGGGCCACCACCGGATCGAGGAGCACCTGCGGGCCTCCGGCGCCACGGCCACCGTCCTGCGCCCGTACGCGTTCATGCAGAAGCTGCTGCTGCTCTCGCCCGGCATCGCGGCCGCCGGGCTGATCCACGGCGCGACGGGCAGCGCCCGCTGCAACTACGTCGACTGCCGGGACATAGGCGACGTCGCGGCGGCCGTCCTCACCGACCCCAGGGCCGCGGGCGGCGTCCACGAGCTCACCGGTGGACGGGCGTACAGCCACCAGGAGATCGCCGAGCTGCTGAGCGCGCTGCTCGGCCGGCCGGTGCGGTACATCGACCTGGCCCCGGCCGAACTGCACGCCCACCTGGTCTCACGGGCCGGGATGCCGGACTGGCTCGCCACCCACGTGGTGGAGATCCAGCGGCTCGCGGTGGAGCGGCCGGAGTCGCCGACCGACGCCGCCACCAGGCTGACCGGTCGCGCTCCGCGTACCCTGGAGGCATTCCTCCGCGAGCATCTCCACCGGTTCCACTGACCCCTGCCGGACACCCCGACGGGCCCGCCGATCCCCGGACGGCGGGCCCGTCGCCCCGAAAGGAGCCAATCCGATGTGGCGTGGGTCACGACCGGAAAATACATCTGACGGTCCGTCAAAATGACTGATTGGCCGTCACATCAATGAGCCGGTCGCGCAGTTGTTGACTGACGGTCAGTCAGATTCGGTCATTTCAGCGCCAGTTGGGAAGAGTGTCGGTCGGTACGCCGTTCATCACCCGGGGCTACCATCGGTCGGGTTGTCCGCTCCGGCCCCGGAGTGGGGTCACCCCGTCAGGCGGTTGCTCCCACCGCCCCCAAGGGTCGAGCATCGGTCGGGACGGGGCAGGACAAGGAGCGCACGGCTGTTATGACAGCTGAACCGAACCAGACGGAGGCGGGCGACACGGCTGCGAGCCGGACCGCCGCGGACCACACGGACCCGGCGACCGCGGACCGGCCCTCGCCGGAGCCCACGGCCCCCGGGCCGCACCCCGGCGACGGACCGCACGCCGTCGACGGACCGGACACCGCCGGCAAGCACGCCCGCTACCCGGGCCGCCCCGCGCCCGCCCCGCGCACCCTGATCGACATCCTCGACGCCAGCGTCCGCGACCACCCGGCCGAGCCGGCCCTCGACGACGGCCACACCGTCCTCAGCTACCGCGCGCTCGCCGCCGAGGTCGAGCAGCTGCGCCGCCGCCTGGCCGCCGCCGGCATCCGCCCCGGTGCCCGGGTCGGCGTCCGCGTGCCCTCCGGCACCAACGACCTCTACGTCTCCGTCCTCGCCGTCCTCGCGGCCGGGGCCGCCTACGTCCCGGTCGACGCCGAGGACCCGGACGAGCGCGCCCAGCTGGTCTTCGAGGAGGCCGCGGTCGCCGCGGTCCTGGGCGCCGACCGCTCGCTCACCATGACCGCGGGCGCGGCCACCCCCGAGGCGGCCACCGCCGGCACACCCGGATCCGGAACGCCCGCCGCCGACCTGCCCACCGAGACCCGCCCCTCCCCCGCCGACGACGCCTGGATCATCTTCACCTCGGGCTCCACCGGCCGCCCCAAGGGCGTCGCCGTCACCCACCGCAACGCCGCCGCCTTCGTCGACGCCGAGGCCGCGCTCTTCCTCCAGGACGAGCCCATCGGCCCCGGCGACCGGGTGATGGCCGGGCTCTCGGTCGCCTTCGACGCCTCCTGCGAGGAGATGTGGCTCGCCTGGCGCTACGGCGCCTGCCTGGTGCCCGTCCCCCGCTCCCAGGTGCGCAGCGGCGCCGACCTCGGCCCGTGGCTCGCCGAGCAGGAGATCACCGTGGTCTCCACCGTGCCGACGCTGGCCGCGCTCTGGCCGGCCGAGGCGCTGATCGAGGTCCGGCTGCTGATCTTCGGCGGCGAGGCCTGCCCGCCCGAGCTGGTGCAGCGCGTCGTCACCGAGGGCCGCGAGGTCTGGAACACGTACGGCCCCACGGAGGCCACCGTGGTCGCCTGCGCCGCGCTGCTCACCGGTGAGGGGCCGGTCCGGATCGGCCTGCCGCTGGACGGCTGGGACCTGGTCGTCGTCGACGAGGCCGGCGAGCCGGTCGCGCCGGGTGGCACCGGCCAGCTGGTGATCGGCGGCGTCGGTCTGGCCCGCTACCTCGACCCGGAGAAGGACGCCGAGAAGTACGCGCCGCTGCCGTCGGTCGGCTGGGACCGCGCCTACCGCAGCGGCGACCTGGTCCAGGCCGACCCCGAGGGCCTGCTCTTCCTCGGCCGCGCCGACGAGCAGATCAAGCTCGGCGGGCGCCGGATCGAGCTGGGCGAGGTCGACGCGGCGCTCCAGGCCCTGCCGGGCGTGGCGGGCGCGGCGGCGGCGGTCCGCACCGCGCGCGGCGGCAACCAGCTGCTGGTGGGCTACCTGGTGACCTCCGAGGGCTGGGACCGCGAGCAGGCCGTGGCGCGGCTGCGGGCCGAGCTGCCGGCCGCCCTGGTCCCGTTGCTCGCGACGGTCGACACGCTGCCCACCCGGACCTCCGGCAAGGTCGACCGGAACGCGCTGCCGTGGCCGCTGCCCGGGCTGCAGCCCACCGGCCCGACCGAGGAGCTGTACGGCACCGAGGCCTGGCTGGCCGAGCAGTGGACGGAGATCCTCGGGGTGCCGGTGAGCGGCCCCCGGGAGGACTTCTTCGCGATCGGCGGCGGCAGTCTGGCCGCCGCCCGGCTCACCACCCTGCTACGGGCCCGTTACCCGAGCGCCGCGGTGCTGGACATCTACCAGAACCCGACGCTGCGCAAGCTCGCCCGGCACCTGGAGCGCTCGGCGGCGGAGCGCAACGAGGTACGGACGATCGCGCCGGTCCCGACCCGGGCCAAGGTCCTGCAGCTGCTCCTGCTGGTCCCGCTGTTCACGGTGGTGGGGCTGCGCTGGACGGTCGCCCTGCTGGCGCTCGGCAACCTGCTGTCGCACCTCGACGGTTTCGCCTGGGCCCCGACCGCCTCCTGGTGGGCGGTCGGGGCGGGGGCGCTGGCGCTGTTCAGCCCGCCCGGACGGCTCGCGGTCGCGGCCGGCGGCGCCCGGCTGCTGCTGCGCGGCCTGCGCCCGGGCAGCTACCCCCGTGGCGGTTCCGTGCACGTGCGGCTCTGGGCCGCCGAGCGGCTCACCGAGGTGACCGGAGCGACCACGCTCTCCGGGGCGTGGCTGGTCCGGTACGCGCGGGCCCTCGGCGCCAAGGTCGGTCCGGAGGCGGACCTGCACTCGCTGCCGCCGGTGACCGGTCTGCTCAAGCTGGGCCGCGGCTGCGCGGTGGAGGCCGAGGTCGACCTCTCCGGGTACTGGCTGGACGGTGACCGGTTGGAGGTCGGGCAGATCAAGATCGGCGCGGGCGCCGTGATCGGCACCCGCTCGACCATGCTGCCCGGTGCCCGGGTCGGCAAGCAGGCCCAGGTGGTGGCCGGGTCCAGCGTCACCGGGCAGATCCCGACCGGTCAGCGCTGGGGCGGCGCGCCCGCCGTCAAGCTGGGCCGCACCGAGCGGTTCTGGCCGAAGGGGCGCCCGGTCCGCCACGCGCGCTGGTCCGCGCTGTACGGGGCCAGCGGCACGGCCCTCGGCCTGCTGCCGCTGCTGCCGGCCGTGGCCGGTGTGGCGGTGCTGTCCCTGTTCGTCGATCCCGCGGACGGTCTGGGCGGGGCGCTCGGCGGCGCCCTGCTGGGCCTGCTGCCCGCCACCCTGGCGTACGGCGTGGTGTACGCGGCGCAGCTGGTCGCGGCGGTGCGGCTGCTCTCGATCGGCCTGGTCCCCGGGGTCCACCCGCTGCACGGCCGGGTCGGCTGGCAGGCCTGGTCGGTGACCCAGCTGATGGACCAGGCGCGCGAGATCCTCTTCCCGCTGTACGCGGGGCTGGTGACGCCGCTCTGGCTGCGGGCGCTGGGCATGCGGGTCGGGCGCGGCGCGGAGGTGTCGACGGTCCTGGCGCTGCCGAGCCTGACCACGGTCGGCGACGGTGCGTTCCTGGCCGACGACACCCTGATCGCGCCGTACGAGCTGGGCGGCGGCTGGGTGCGGCTGGGCGAGGCGAAGGTGGGCGAGCGGGCGTTCCTCGGCAACTCGGGGATGACCGCTCCGGGCCGCTCGGTGCCCAAGCGGGGGCTGGTGGGCGTGCTGTCGGCGACGCCGGCGAAGGCGAAGAAGGGCAGCTCGTACCTGGGCATGCCGCCGATGCGGCTGCCCCGGGCGGCCGACAAGGCCGACCAGAGCCTCACCTACGAGCCGCCGGCCCGGCTGCTCTGGGCGCGCGGGCTGGTCGAGGTGGGCCGGCTGCTGCCGGTGCTGGCCTCGGGGGCGCTCGGCGCGCTGATGCTGGCGGCGCTCTCCTGGGTGGCGGTCGAGTGGTCGCCGCTGGCGGCGGCGCTGCTGTCCGGTCTGCTGCTGCTGGCCGCGGGCGGGGTGGCCTGCCTGGTCGCGGTGGCGGCGAAGTGGCTGCTGGTGGGGCGGTTCCGGGCGGTGGAGCATCCGCTGTGGAGCGGTTTCGTCTGGCGGAACGAGCTGGCGGACACCTTCGTCGAGGTGCTGGCTGTACCGTGGCTGGTCGGCGCGGTTCCGGGCACGCCGCTGCTGAACGTGTGGCTGCGGGCGCTCGGTGCGAACGTCGGGCGCGGGGTCTGGTGCGAGAGCTACTGGCTGCCGGAGGCGGACCTGGTCACCCTCGGGGACGGGGTGTCGATCAACCGGGGCTGCGTCGTGCAGACCCACCTCTTCCACGACCGGATCATGCGGATGGATACTGTCGTCCTCGGCGAGGGCTCCACCCTGGGGCCCGGCGGCATCGTGCTGCCCGGCAGCTCGGTGGGTGCGCGCAGCACACTGGGCCCGGCCTCGCTGGTGATGCGCGCCGAGTCGGTCCCCGCGGACACGCGGTGGCTCGGCAATCCCATCGAGGTGTGGCAGACCACCTCCTGACCACCGTTTCCCCCGCCCGCCGCCACGCCGCCCCCCTCCCCCTGTCGCAGGAGCGTACGACCCGGTGAAACCCCGCCCGGTGCAGTCCCAGCAGTCCCCGCAGATCCCGCAGCCCCCGGGTCCTCCGGCCGCCCCCGCGGCGCCGGTGGGCTCCGTGAACGGTGTCCACCGGGGCCCGGCGGCGGCGCCCGCCGCCGGGCCGGACCCGTACTTCCCGAACAGCGGGGACCACCGGTACCGCGTCCACCGCTACGAGCTGGCGCTCGACTACCGGCCCGGCCCGAACCGGCTGGGCGGCACGGCCCGGCTCAGCGCCGTGGCCGTGACCGCGCTGCCCGAGTTCGCACTGGACCTCGCCGAGTTCCGGATCGGCCGGGTGCTGGTGGACGGCCGGGCCGCCCGGTACACCCACCGGGCCGGCAAGCTGCGGGTCCGTCCGGCGAAGGCGCTGACGGCGGGTGCGGCGTTCACCGTCGAGGTGCACTACACCGGCAACCCGAGGCCGGTGCGCAGCCCGTGGGGCGGCCTGGGCTGGGAGGAGCTGACCGACGGCGCGCTGGTGGCCAGCCAGCCGGTCGGGGCGCCGTCCTGGTTCCCGTGCAACGACCGGCCGGCCGACAAGGCGACGTACCAGATAGCGGTCACCACGCCCTCCCCCTACACGGTGGTGGTCGGCGGCCGGCTGCTGACCCGGACCACCCGGGCGTCCAGCACCACCTGGGTGTACGAGCAGTCCGCGCCGACCTCGACGTACCTGGTGACGGTCTCGATCGGCCAGTACCTGCCGGTGGTGCTGGCGGAGCGCCCGAACGTGCCGCAGACCGGGTTCGTGCCGGAGCGGCTGGCCGGTTCGTTCGCCGCCGACTTCGGCCGGCAGCCGGCGATGATGGCGTACTTCGAGGAGGTGTTCGGCCCCTACCCGTTCGGCGAGTACGCGGTGGTGGTGGCCGACGAGGAGTTGGACGTGCCGGTCGAGGCGCAGGGCGTGGCGACCTTCGGCACCAACCATCTCGGGGGCGGCTGGGAGCGGGAGCGGCTGATCGCCCACGAGCTGGCCCACCAGTGGTTCGGGAACAGCCTGTCGGTGGGCGACTGGAGCCACATCTGGCTGAACGAGGGGCTGGCCAAGTACGCGGAGTGGCTCTGGTCGGAGCGGGCGGGCGGACCGTCGGCGGCGGCGAGGGCCGCCTCCGCGCACCGGCTGCTGGCCGGGCTGCCGCAGGACCTCCGGCTCGGCGACCCGGGCCGGAAGCTGATGTTCGACGACCGGCTGTACCAGCGCGGCGGGCTCACCGTGCACGCCCTGCGGCAGGCCCTCGGGGACGCCGCCTTCTTCCGGATGCTGCGGGACTGGGCGGGTTTCCACCGGCACGGGACGGTCACCTCCGCCGACTTCCTGGCGCACACCGCCCGCTACACGCAGGCGCCGTTGGAGGGGCTGTTCGAGGCCTGGCTGAGGCGGCCGGAGCTGCCGCCGCTGCCGCCGGGCTCACCCGGCTCGACGGTCCGGGCCTGGTCCCCGCCGGCCTGACCGGCCCGGCCGGCCCCCGCCGGCCGTTCCCGGCGGTACGCGGCCGGGCCCGCCCGGACGACGTGCCGGGACGTTGCCGCACCACCGTGCCCGGGCTCAGGAGAGCTCGGGCACGGTGCGGTGCAGCCCCTTGCGGTCGTAGTAGCGGGTCATCCCGAAGCCGAAGAGCAGCGCCGCCACCGTGCCGATCCCGATCCAGACCCACGCCCTCGTCAGGCCGGCGTCCGCCTGCGCGTCGAAGAAGAGGATGGCGCGCACGCCGTCGGTGAGCTGGCGCATCGGCTCGAACAGCGCCAGGAACCGGTAGAACGACGGCAGGGCGTCGAGCGGGATCGTGGCGCCGGAGGACGGCAGGCCGAGCACGATGAAGACGAACATGCTGATCAGCAGGCCGATCCCGCCGAAGGCCGCGTTGATGGCCTGGACCCCGAGCCCGACGGCGCTGGTCGCGCAGACCGAGAAGACCCAGAGCAGCGGCAGGTGGGCGGCGTCCATGTCGAGGACCACCACACTCGCGAACATGATCAGCGAGGAGGTCAGCAGCGAGAGCACGACGGACATCGCGCACTTGACGGCCAGGGTGCCGGTGCGGTCGATCGGGACGACCGGGTGGCGGGCGCGCCAGGGACCGATCTCGTTGTCGGCGTAGCCGAGGGCGACGTCGACGCCGTTGCCGATGATGTTGGCGCCCATGAAGCCCGCCAGGACCAGCAGCAGGGTGTAGTAGAACGCGGTGAGTCCGAGCCCGCTGCGGCTGCCGATGGGGTGGCCGACGGCGGTCGTGAGGGTGATCGGGTCGGCGATCAGCAGCCGGGCGGCGTTGTCCAGGCCCTGGGTCCCCGGCAGGGCGGTGAGCGTGCCGCCGAGCCGCAGGGACGCCTCCCGGACGGCCTGCTGGCCGATCTGCGCGGCGAGCGAGGAGCCGAGACTGCCGACGCCCGGGTTGGTGTACTGGACGACGGTCGGCCGTGCGGGTTCCGCACCGCCGCTGCTGCCGAGGGCCGCGACCGCCGCGGTGAAGTCGGGCGGCACCTGGAGGACGCCGTACAGCTTGCCGGAGGCCAGCTGTTCCCTGGCCGCGGCCTCGTCGAGGCGGCGCCAGGAGACCGTGTCCCCCTGGCCGGGGGCGGTGGCGATGCCGGTGACGACCTGCTCGCCGAGGTTCCGCTGCTGTCCGGCGACGGTGGCGCCGCGGTCGGTGTCGACCAGCCCGATCGGGATGTGGTGCAGGTCGGCCCGCGGGTCGAGGATCCCTCCGAGGTAGAGCAGCGACATCAGCAGGCTGAGCAGCCCGACCAGGACGGCGGGGATCACCCAGAGCCGGGGGTTGCGCAGCACCTGCCGGGCGCGGACGCCGGTCGTGGGCGGCGGGGGCTCGGGGAGGTTCGGTTCGGGGACGTCGGGCATGAGTCTCCGTACGTGGTCGGCGGCCCGGCCGACACTAGGAGCGGCGTTCGGCGGGCGCACGCCGCCACGCCGCCGGGTCACCCGCCCGCGCGGCCCCGGACACGGACCGGCCCGGCCCCCCGTGGGTGCGGGGGGCCGGGCCGGTCTCCGCCGGGGTGGCGTCAGCCGGTGAAGCCGGCCGTGATGGAGGTGAACTGCCAGTCGTTCTGGGCGATGCCGGAGCAGGTCTCCTGCAGGCCGCCGCCGGGGCAGCCGCGGTCCCGGTTGACGGACCAGAACGCGAGCCGGGCGATGTGGTGGCTGTTGGCCCAGTCGCGGATCGCGGTCCAGTTCTGGACGGTGGTGACCTCGTTGTTGTCGCTGAGGCCGTTCATGCCGGAGATGCCGATGTGCGCGTAGGCGGTGGCGTCGTCCCAGCCGAAGGTGGACCTGAGCTTGGTCTTCAGACCCTCGGTGGCACTGACGGTGGCGGCGTACATGTCGGTCGAGGCGTTGCCGAAGTCGAACGGCATGATGGTGAAGACGTCGATGTCGGCGTTGAGCGCCTTGGCCTGCTCGATCAGCCGGTTGCCGTGGGAGGTCGGGCCGCTGGTGGCGGTGCCGAAGGTCAGGATGGTGCGCAGACCGGGGTTGTTCTGCTTCACGATCTTGAGCGCGCCGAGGATGCGGTCCTGGACGGCGTAGTTCTCGAACTCGTCGGTGTTCTCGATGTCGACGTCGATCGCCTTGAGGCCGTAGGCGTTGATCACCTTCTGGTACGCGGCGGCGAGGTCGGCGGTGGTGGCGCAGTTGGGGCCGAGCTTGTTGCCGCTCCATCCGCCGATCGACGGGACGATGTCGCCGCCGGCGGCGCGGACCGCGTTGACGGTCGCCTGGTCGACGCCGTTCAGCAGGGGGCGCTGGCTGTCCCAGGTGGGGTTGCAGCCGTTCTGGGCGAGGATGAACGCCATCGTGAACCACTTGATGCCGGTGGCGTTCATGACCGTGGTGGCGGCCGGCGGGTTGCCCCAGCCGTTGTACAGGTAGGGCGCGGCCTGCTTGAAGCCGGTCGGGGTGCCGCCGCCCGGGTCGGTGGTGACGGTGAGCGCGGTGGAGGCGCCCGAGGTGTTGCCCGCGGCGTCGCGCGCCTTGACCGTGAACGTGTACGCGGTCGCGGCGGCGAGGCCGCCGACGGTGGTGGAGGTCCCGGTGGCGGTGGCGACCTTGGTGGCGCCCTGGTAGACGTCGTAGCCGGTGACGCCGGTGTTGTCGGTGGCGGCGTCCCACGCGAGGTTGACGCTGGCGGCGGACTTGCCGGTGGTGCGCAGGTTGCCCGGGACGGTGGGCGCCTGGGTGTCGGTGGGGGTGCCGCCGCCGGGGCCGTCGAGGCTGAGGTCGTCGGCGTAGTAGGTGCCCTGGCCGTACCAGCCGTTGACGTAGACCTCGGCGCTGGTCTGGGTGGCGCCGGTGGTGAAGGAGACGCTCAGCCGGGTGTAGTCGGCGGCGGAGGTCCAGGCGGAGGTGCCCCCGGTGACGCCGAGGTAGACGTAGCTGCCGCGGACCCAGCCGGAGAGCGTGTAGGCGGTGTTGGGCTGGACGGCGACGGTCTGGACGCACTTGGCGTTGTCGCCCGCGGTGGCGGCGCCGGCGAGCGCCTTGGTGCCGCCGTGGACGGGGGTGGTGACGACCGAGCCGAGGCCGCCGGAACAGTTCCAGCCGGACAGGGTGCCGGTCTCGAAGCCCGGGTTGGTGAGCTGGTTCGCCGCGTGGGCGACGGTGGGTGCGCCGAACGCGGCGACGGCAGCGAGCAGAGCGGCCGCGCCGGCGGCGGGCAGTCGGGTGCGCTTGTGCACCGGTGACCTCCAGTGGGGGTGTGGGGGTGGAGGTGCGGGGAGGAGCCCAAAATGGACTGGACCAATTGATGGTGTCAAGGACCGTCCGCCGAACGGACGGTGAAGGCGCGTCGGGAGCCGGGGCGCGCGGCCGACCGCCGGGTCCGGGCCCGTTGCGGGCTCGCGCCGGGTCCGCGCCGGGTCCGCGCCGGGCCGCTCCCAGGTACTTCCCAGGTCCGTCCCGGGTTCCGTCCCGGACCCGGCGACGGGCCCGGACCGGCCGGATCCTGCGACATTCCAGGACGTCCGGGAAAAACCGGTGGAAGGCGACCGCGCTCCCAACTAGCGTGGGCACGCCGTGCCGTCCGCGGCGCATCGATCGCACCATCGATATCAATCAGAGGATCAGATGACCGACCTGTCCGACGAACTGCTCCCCTCCACCCGCCGTGCGCTCACGCACCGGATCGCGGTCGCCCAGGCCGAGGGCCGCACGCCCTCCATGGTCGCCGCCGTGGTCCGCGACGAGCGGTTGGTGTGGAGCGGCTCCCGCAGCATGATCGACGGCCACGCCCCCACCGCCGACGTGCAGTACCGGATCGGTTCGATCACCAAGACCTTCGTCGCCGTCCTGGTCCTGCGCCTGCGCGACGAGGGCCTGCTGGACCTCGCCGACCCGATCGAGCGTCACCTGCCCGGCACGCCCGCCGACGGCGCCACCGTCGCCCAGCTGCTCTCCCACTCCGCCGGCCTCGCCTCCGAGACCCCGGAGCCGTGGTGGGAGCGGACGGACGGCGCGCTCCGCCCCCGCCTCGCCGACATCCTGGAGCAGGAGCGGCCGCGCCGCCACCCGGCCGGCCGGCGGCACCACTACTCCAATCCCACCTACGCCCTGCTCGGGGCCCTCGTCGAGCAGTTGCGCGGCGAGCCCTGGGGCGAGGTGCTGCGCCGGGAGGTCCTCCAGCCCCTCGGCATGGACCGCACGACCCTGCTGCCCGAGCACCCGCACGCCGGGGGCTTCGCCGTCCACCCCTGGGCGGACGTCATGCTGCCCGAGCCGCTCACCGACACCGGCCTGATGGCGCCGGCCGGCCAGCTCTGGTCCACCGTCACCGATCTCGCCCGCTGGGCCGCCTTCCTGGCCGGCGGCCACGAGAAGGTCCTCTCCACCGACACGCTCGCCGAGATGCGCGAACCCGCCGTCGGCCCCGAGGCCGGCGAGTGGAGCGAGAGCTACGGGTTCGGGCTCCAGCTGATCCAGCACGAGGGCCGCTCGCTCTACGGACACTCCGGCTCGATGCCGGGCTTCACGGCGGGCCTCTGGATCAGCGACACCGACGGCCTCGCCGCGATCGCCCTCTCCAACGCCACCAACGGCTCCCGCACACCGCTGGTCGCCGCCGAGCTGATCGCCCTCACCGCGCAGCACGAGCCCCGGATCCCCGAGCCCTGGCGTCCGCTGCCCGACGTGGACGAGGAGCTCCTCGCCCTCACCGGCCCCTGGTACTGGGGCGCCGCGCCCCACACCCTGCGGCTCAGGGCCGACCGGATGCTGGAGCTCTCGTCGCTCGGCCGCACCGGCCGAGGCTCCCGCTTCCGGGCCGAGACGGACGGCACCTGGACCGGTCTCGACGGCTACTACGCCGGCGAGACCCTGCGGGTGGTCCGGGCGGGCGACGGATCGGTCAGCCACCTCGACATCGGCACGTTCGTGCTCACCCGCGAGCCCTACGGCCCCGCCGAGGTCATCCCCGGCGGCCTCGACCCCCAGGGGTGGCAGGCGTTCTAGGCCCTCCCCGGCCTCCGCTCCCCCGCTCCCGCTGCTCCCCGCCGCCGTCCCCCCGCAGTCCTTCCGGGGGGACGGCGGCGGGCCCGTCTCCGGCGCCGCCCCGGTCCGGTGGACGACCGGACCTCCCGGGCCGCCGAGGAGCCGCCGAGGAGCCGCCGGGCGACCGCCGTCACGGCCGGGCCCGCGTCCGCCACCCCGTCGAGCCGAGCAGCGGACGGCGTCCTGGTGCCCGACAGGTGTCCCGCACACGACGGGTGACCGCATTCAGCAGGTGCACATCTGCTCTCCGCCGAACCGCAACGTGGACGCCAGCCGACTTGGAGAGACATACGGGTGCCGGTCAGCACGCCCGCCGAGGACGCGGGCCTGCCCGGTGCCACGGAGTTCCGTGGCTGCCGTCGTCCGTGCTGCCCTGGAGGGTCCGCCATGACCATCGTCCCCACGTACGCTCCGCCCGCAGTCACCCCCGTCCACCCCACCGCGGTGCCCGCCCCGCGCCCGGCCGTGCCGTCGCCCGCCGTCTACACGGTCGCCCTCGCCCGGGACGAGGACGACGTCCGCGCCGCCCAGCGGCTGCGTCACCGCGTCTTCGCCGCCGAGCTCGGCGCCACCCTGCACAGCCCGGTCGCGGGGCTGGACGTCGACCCGTTCGACGAGTTCTGCGACCACCTGCTGGTCCGTGAGGGCGAGGACGGCACCGTGGTCGGCACCTACCGGCTGCTGCGCCCCGAGGCCGCCCGCCGGGCCGGCCGGCTCTACTCGGACGGCGAGTTCGACCTCCGCAACCTGGCGCCGCTGCGCGACGGCCTGGTCGAGCTGGGCCGCTCCTGCATCGCCCCCGAGCACCGGGGCAACGGCGCCGTCATCAACCTGATGTGGGGCGGCATCGCCCGCTACCTGGCCGACACCGGCAACACCTGGGTGGGCGGCTGCTGCTCGATCCCGCTGGACGACGGCGGCGCCACCGCGGCCCGGGTCTGGGACACCGTCGGCGCCAAGCACCTCGCCCCCGAGGAGTACCGGGTGGCGCCGCACCGGCTCTGGGACGCCACCGACGTACCGCGCGCCGAGCGGGCGGCGCTGCCGGCCCTGCTCCGCGGCTACCTGCGGCTGGGCGCCTGGGTCTGCGGAGCGCCCGCCCACGACCGGGACTTCGACACCGCCGACCTGTTCGTGCTGCTCTCGCTGGAGCGGACCGACCCCCGCTACCTGCGGCACTTCCTCTCCGGCGTGGGCGGGGTGACGGCCGGCACGGCGGCCACCGCACCGGCGGCCTCCCTGGCGGGCGGCACCGAACCCGCGGCAGGACCGGTCTCATGAGCGTCTGGCTGCCGACGGCGTCCTGCACACCCGAGGCCTGCCTCACCGACCCGGCGCCGACGGTCGCCCTCCCCCGGCGGGTGCTGCGGCTGACGGCCTGCCTGCTGGTCCTGGCGACGGGACTGGCGCTCACCCGGCCGGCGAGCACCCTGCCCCGGGGGCCGCGCGACCTGCTGGCCCGGTTCTGGGCCCGCACACTCCTCGGCTCGCTCGGGGTGACGGTGCGGATCGCCCCCACCCCGGACGACCGCCCGGACGACCACCCGGACCCGCAGCACTCCGGTGTGCTCCTGGTGGCCAACCACGTGTCCTGGCTGGACATCCCGCTCATCGCCGCCGTGCGGCCCGGCCGCTCGCTGGCCAAGACCGAGGTCCGCCACTGGCCGGTGCTCGGCCGGATGGTCTCCTGGGGCGGCACGGTCTTCCTGGACCGCGACCGGCTCCGCACCCTTCCCGGGACGGTCTCCGAGGTGGCCGCCCTGCTGCGGGACGGCCACCCGATGGTCGTCTTCCCGGAGGGGTCCACCTGGTGCGGGCGCGAGAGCGGCCGGTTCCGCCCGGCCTTCTTCGAGGCCGCCGTCCGGGCGGGCGCCCCGGTCCAGCCGATGACGATCCGCTACCGGCTGGCCGACGGGCGGGCGACCAGCGCGCCGGCGTTCGTCGGGGAGGACGGGCTGCTCAACTCGCTCGCCCGGGTGGTCGCGGTGCGGGGGCTGGTGGCGGAGCTGACCTTCCGTCCGCCGATCCCGGCCCCGGCCCCGCAGCCCGGCGGCGGCCTCCGGCAGGCCCGCCGCGAACTGGCCCACGCCGCCCAGGCATCGGTGGAGGGCGTCCGCTGAGGGCGGCGGAGCGGCCTGGCGGCGGTCGTCCCGGCCGGCCGCCGGACCGCTCACGTCCGCTACGGCAGCGGGGCGACCGCCTCCTGACCGCCCCCGCCCGCCCTGACCGCCCCCGCCCGCCTCCTGACCGCCCCCGCCCGCCCCGACCGCTTCCCGCCCGTCCCCGCCCGTCCCCCGTGCGGCGGCCACCGGCGGTCGGCCACCGAAAACCGTTCGACTACCGCCGTCCCGGCCGCTAGCCTCGCGGGCACCCCGTCCCCTGCCCGAGGAGGCCGCCGCATGTCCGAGTTCCATCCGATCGGCACACCGTACGCGGAGGGGCTGCTCGACGTCGGCGACGGCAACCGGATCCACTGGGAGGCGTCCGGAAACCCGTCGGGCAAGCCCGCCCTGGTGGTGCACGGCGGGCCGGGCTCCGGGCTCAACGCCGGCAACCGGCGGTTCTTCGACCCCGAGCGGTACCACCTGATCCTCTTCAGCCAGCGCGGCTGCGGCCGGAGCGAGCCGCACGCCGCCGACCCGGCCACCACCCTGGAACACAACACCACCGCGCACCTGATCGCCGACATGGAACGGCTCCGCGAGCACCTGGGCGTCGAGAAGTGGCTGCTGTACGGCGGCTCCTGGGGATCCACGCTGATCCTCGCGTACGCCCAGGCCCACCCCGAGCGGGTGTCCGAGATCGTGATCAGCGCCGTCACCATGACCCGGCCCGAGGAGATCGACTGGCTCTACCGGGGCGTCGGCCGGCTGCTCCCCGGCCCGTGGGAGGCGTTCCGCGACGCGCTGCCGCCCGAGGACCGCGGCGGCGACCTGGTGTCCGCGTACAGCCGGCTGCTGAACAGCCCGGACGAGGCCGTCCGGCGCAAGGCCGCGAACGACTGGGCGACCTGGGAGGACGCGGTGATCTCCCACGAGTCGCTGGGCACCCCGAACGCGTACTCCGACCGCCCGACCGACGCCCTGATGGCCTTCACCCGGATCACCGCACACTACTTCTCCCACCAGGGCTTCCTGGAGGACGGCCAACTCCTGCGCGACGCGCACCTGTTGGCCGGCATCCCCGGCGCCCTCATCCACGGGAAGCTGGATCTCGGCTGCCCGCTGGACACCCCCTGGTCGCTCGCCAGGGCCTGGCCGGACGCCACGCTGACCGTCATCGACGAGGCGGGGCACACCGGCACCCCGGTGATGCGCCGGGCCGTCCTCGACGCCCTGGAGCGCTTCCTGTAGCCGCCCCGGCACGCCCGGTGACGCGCCGGGCGTGCCGGGCACCCACCGCCCGCCGGAACGGTCCGGCACGGATGGTGACGGGCCATCAACGGTCCGCACTCGGGGGGTGACAGGTCGGCTCCGGACTCCGACACTGGAGGGGAGAAGCTCCCACGCCAACGGGTCGACCGGTGCCGGCCGGTGCCGGCCGCGGAGAGGGCAGGCCGGCCATGAGTACGCCGTCCGCCAGACTCCCGATCATCTATGTCCGGGGCTACGCCGGAGGCACCCCCGGGATCGAGAAGGCCGTGACGGATCCGTTCTACGGATTCAACGAGGGCTCGACGCACATCCGCGTCGGGCGTGAGGACGACCCCGTCTTCTACCAGTTCGAAAGTCCGTTACTGCGCCTGCACCTCGACGAGGGCTACCACATCCTCGTCGAGGGCAGCCAGGAGAACTACCTGGAGAACCACGACGAGATTCCCCCCGACAGCATCTGGATCCACCGCTTCTACGACCGCTGCGCCGGCGCCTGGGGAGCCGGGCCGCAGCGGTTCGACCTGGAGACGGCCGCCGCCGACCTGCTGGACCTGATCGAGAAGCTCCAGGCCAGGACGGGCGCGTCCCAGGTCCACCTGGTCGCCCACTCGATGGGCGGGCTGATCTGCCGCTGCCTGCTGCAGAAGGTCATCCCGGAACGGCGCCCGGGGCGGCGGGCCGCCGACTACGTCGCGAAGCTCTTCACGTACGGGACGCCGCACGGCGGCATCACCTTCGACGTCGGGTTCGGCGTCCCCGAGGCGCTGCGGGACATGGTCAACTTCAACGGCGCGGACGTGTTCGGACCCGCCCGGATGTACCGGTACCTGACCCCGGCCGGCCGCCGGGACGAGGCCGGGCCGCCGGTGGGCTGGCGGGCCGTCGACATGCCGGACGACGACGGCACCGGCTCCGCCGAGGACGCGGCCGGAAGCTTCCCGCTGAACCGGGTGTTCTGCTTCGTCGGCACCGATTCCGCCGACTACGACGTGGCCCACGGCGTCTCCTCGGCGGCGGTCGGCCCGCGCAGCGACGGGCTGGTGCAGATCGAGAACGCCCAGGTCACCGGAGCCCACCGGGCCTTCGCCCACCGCAGCCACAGCGGTCGGTACGGGCTGGTCAACTCCGAGGAGGGCTACCAGAACCTGCGCCGCTTCCTGTTCGGCGACCTGCGGGTCCGCGCCGACCTGGTCGGCCTGGAGCTGCCGGAGGACGACCCCGACGTCACCTGGCAGGCCGAGGTGGAGCTCAAGGTGCGCGGGCTGCCGGTGCTGATGCACGAGCGGGTGGCACCGCACTGGTGCCCGATCCAGCTCTCCGACCCCCGGCGCAACGGCCGGCGCGGGCGGGACCCGGACGGCGACCGCGCCGACGGGGACGGCGCCGTCCCCCTGGCGACCGCGTTCCTCTCCACCGCCCTGCCGCGGCCGGGGGCGGCGCCGCTGCGCTACGCGCTCGACCTGCGGGTGCTCTCGCTGCGCGAGCACAAGGGGTTCTTCGGCTTCGGCGACCACCTGGAGCAGACCGCCGACTTCGCGGACACCCTGATCGTGGACGTACAGGCCGCCGGGCCGCGCCCGGCGGCCTGGGCGCACTGGAACTCCGAGGTCACCGGCACGATCAAGGACCTCCACCCGGAGGACGAGCGGCCGCTGCCGGACGAGGACCCGCAGGCGGACTCCTGGGTCACCCGGGTCCGGCTGCCGTCGACCACCGCCCCGATCCTCGGCGAGGGGGCCAGGGTCCGCCTCACGGTCGGCCGCTGGAACTGACACCCCCGCCGCTCCCCCCCTGGCCTTCCGGCCCGGACGGCACGAGGACGGCGGCACCGGCCCGGGC
>NZ_JBEXNT010000011.1:0-113386 GCF_040611255.1 Kitasatospora sp. NPDC002965
CTCTCCGCTTAGGAAGGAAGCCACAGCCGGATCCAGGGCGGGATCGGGAAGATCGGCACGCAGCACGAAAGCGCCGTCGTCCTCACTCGCACCGGGCCTCGTTGACCACCTCGGCGGGCAGCGGGACCGGGGCACCGGACGAACCGCCGGCGGATGCGGACGCGGACGCCGAGGCGGCCGAGGCGGCGGCACCGGCGGCGTAGTCCCGGCCGAGCAGCACGCTGATCCCGGCCGCCTGACCGGGCGTCACCGCCGCGCCCGGGAACAGGGCGGCGACCTTCTCCGCACCGGCCCGCTGTCCGGTCCCGTACTCGACCGTGGTGGTCGCCCGGGCGGTGTTGCTCGCGCTGCGCACCCCGGTGACGGTGACCCGGGCCGCCCGGAGCGTCTCGGCGGCCCGGGCGGCCAGGCCGGGGGCGGTGGTGCCGTTGAGGACCGCGACCCGGATCGGCGGGCCCTCGGTGGTGAGCGGCGAGGGCGAGGGCGACGCCGTGGGGGAGGGTGCCTCGGGGGGCGGCGAGCCGGGTGCGTCGTCCTGCCGGCCGGTGGCGTCCTGGCCGTCGATGGTCCGGTCGGCCTGGAGGGTGTTCCACAGGCTGTCGACCGCCGGGTGGACCAGGTCGATCCGCGCGCCGTTGTAACGCCACGGCGTGGTCAGGAACTTGACGTCGTGCAGGTCGATGTCCTGCAGTGAGAGGGCGAAGTCCACCAGCTTGGCCGCCGAGTCGAGCCCCGGATCCACGGTCATCGACCGGGTCGCCGCGTCGGCCAGCGGCAGCAGCGTTCCGGGGCTCAGGCCCTGGCTCTTGATCTTGGCCAGCAGTGAGGACAGGAACGCCTGCTGACGCTTCATCCGGCCGATGTCGGAGTCGTCCCCGATGCCGTGCCGCAGTCGGACGTAGTCCAGGGCCTGCTGGCCGGATACCCGCTGGCGGCCCTTGGCGAGCACCACTTTGCCCTTCCGGCCCAGGCCGGGGTTGATGTTCCCCTCGTGAATGTCGTTGGGCAGGCAGACGTCGACCCCGCCGACCGCCCCGGTCATCGCGGCGAAACCCTGGAAGTTGACCTCGATCGTGTGGTCGACGCGGATGCCGGTGAGCTTCTCCACGGTGTTCTGCGTGCAGGCCGGGTTGCCGGACTCCGTGTTGCCCACCGAGAAGGCCGAGTTGAACATCTGTCCGGGCTGTTCCTTGGTCCACTTCCCGTTCGGGAGCCGGCACCGGGGGACGGTCACGAGGGCGTCGCGCGGGATGGAGATGCCCACCGCGTGCCGGTGGTCGGCGTAGACGTGCAGCAGGATCGTGGTGTCGGAGCGGGCGCCGCCCTCGTTGCCGCCGCCGAGGTCGCTGTTCCGTCCGGCGCGCGAGTCGGAGCCGATCAGCAGCACGTTGACGGGCCGGTTGCCGTGGGCGTCGGGGGCCGGCGCGGGCGGACGGTCGGTGGCGATGGCGTCCGGGTCGAACGAGCGGATGTTGCCGTTCAGTTTGTAGTACACCGCGCCGCCTGCACCGGCCAGGACGACGAGCACCCCGGCCACCGACCAGGCGATGATCCGCCGGGCGCCGCGCCGCGCGTTCCGGGCGGGGTGCCGGCGGGTGTTCCGCGGTCCCTCCGGCCGGGTGTCCCGGCCCGGCCGGCCTCCGGCCCACCCGTCGGGGCCGACCCGCCCGGGCCGGCCCTGGACGCCGCCGCCCTGGACGCCGATGCCCTGAACGGTGCCGCCCTGGACGCCGCTGCCCTGCGTGGTACTGCGCTGGGCGGTCTTGCCCGGAGTGCCCCGGCTCTGGGCGGCCCGGCGGGCCTCGGCCCGGCCGCCGGGGCGCGGTGCCGGCACGCGGCCGGGACCCTCCTCGGACCGGTCGGTCCGGACGCCTCCGTCGGCGCGCCGTCGCCCGCCCGGTTCCGGCAGGCTCTCGCTCCACTGGCCTGACATGGCGCGGACCTCTCAGCGGCGGAAGCGGCAACCCTGGGAGCATACAAACTTCTCCGGTGCCGCTCGGCCGCCGAACCCGGCCGCGCCGGTCCGACCCGCCGGTTCGCCGTCACGACTCACTCCAACGGCTGAACCGGGAGGCCCGCCGGCGGAGTTCACCCCAACGGGTAGAGACGCTCCAGCACGGCCGCGACGCCGTCCTCGTCATTGCTCACGGTGACCTCGTCGGCGACCGCCAGCAGCTCCTGGTGCGCGTTGGCCATGGCGACGCCGTGCGCGGCCCAGCCGAACATCGGCACGTCGTTGGGCATGTCGCCGAAGGCGATGGTGTCGGCGGCGGTCACGCCGAGCCGCCGGGCGGCGACGGCCAGCCCGGTGGCCTTGGAGAGACCGACCGGCAGCAGTTCGACGATGCCCGCACCGGCCATCACCACGCCGACCAGGTCGCCCGCGGCGCGGCGGGCGGCCTCGGCGAGGGCGTCGTCGGTCAGGCTGCGGTGCTGGATGTACAGCTTGGAGATCGGGGCGGTGAGCAGCTCGTCCTTGGCGGCCCGGACGACCGGCAGGTCGGAGCCGATCTGCAGCTGGTACCCGGGGCCGGCCAGGACGGCGCCCTCCAGACCGTCCTGGTTGGCGGCGACGGCCAGCGGGCCGGTCTCCGCCTCGATCTTGGCGATGGCCAGCGCGGCCACCTGCCGGTCCAGGGTGAGCGAGGTGAGCAGCTTGTGCGCGCCGGCGTCGTAGACCTGGGCGCCCTGGCCGCAGACCGCTATGCCCCGGTAGCCGATCTCGTCGAAGACCGGGCGGGCCCAGGGGGCCGAGCGGCCGGTGACGATGATGTGGAGCGCCCCGGCACCGGTGGCGGTGGCCAGCGCGGCGCGGGTGCGCGCGGAGACCGTCTCCGCACTGCTCAGCAGGGTGCCGTCGAGGTCGGTCGCGACCAGCCGGAAGGGCAGGCCGCCGCCGTCGGCGGGGGAGACGGGGCTGGGGCTGGTGGTGCTCATGGGCCGTACGTCTCCCGGGAGTTGCTTCGGGTGTCACCGCGGTGTTCCGCCGACCCGCGGTGCTGTGCTGCTGGTCCTGCCGTCCTGCGGGGCCGCTGCGCCTGAGGTGCCGCGCTCCTGCGGGACGACGGTCGTCCTGCGGTCCGCGGTGCCGGGGCGATGTGCGCCCCGGCACCGCGCCGCGGGGTGCTACTTGACGGGCTCCAGGACGGTGCGCCCGCCGAGGTACGGCCGGAGCGCCTCCGGGACCACGACCGAGCCGTCGGCCTGCTGGTGGTTCTCCAGGATCGCCACGATGGTGCGCGGGACGGCGACCAGGGTGCCGTTCAGCGTGGCCAGCGGGCGGACCTTGCCCTCCTCGCGCATGCGGATGCTGAGGCGGCGGGACTGGTACTCGGTGGTGTTCGAGGTCGAGGTGACCTCGCGGTACTTGCCCTGGGTGGGGATCCACGCCTCGATGTCGAACTTGCGCGCGGCCGAGGAGCCGAGGTCGCCGGAGGCGACGTCGATGACCCGGTACGGCAGCTCCAGGGCGTTGAGGAAGTCCTTCTCCCACTGGAGGAGCCGGCGGTGCTCGCTCTCCGCGTCCTCGGGAGTGGTGTAGACGAACATCTCCACCTTCTCGAACTGGTGGACGCGGATGATGCCGCGGGTGTCCTTGCCGTAGGTGCCGGCCTCGCGGCGGAAGCAGGACGAGTACCCGGCGTAGCGCAGCGGCAGCTTGTCCGCGTCGATGATCTCGTCCATGTGGTACGCGGCGAGCGGGACCTCGCTGGTGCCGACGAGGTACCGGTCGTCGCCCTCCAGGAAGTACACGTTCTCGGCGGCCTGGCCGAGGAAGCCGGTGCCGTCCATGGCGGCCGGGCGGACCAGGGCCGGGGTGATCATCGGGGTGAAGCCGGCCGCGGTGGCCTGGGCGATCGCCATGTTGACCAGGGCGAGCTCCAGCAGCGCGCCCGGGCCGGTCAGGTAGTACGACCGGGCGCCGGCGACCTTGGCACCGCGCTCGGTGTCGATCGCGCCGAGGATCTGCCCCAGCTCGACGTGGTCGCGCGGTTCGAACCCCTCGGCGGCGAAGTCGCGCGGGGTGCCGATCTCCTCCAGGGTGACGAAGTCCTCCTCGCCGCCGACCGGGGCGGCCGGGTCGATGAGGTTCGCCAGCGAGCGGAGCAGGCGCTCGGCCTCGTCCTTGGCCCCGGCCTGTTCGGCGTCGGCGGCCTTGACCTCGGCGGCCAGCTCCTTGGTGCGCTGGAGCAGGGCGGCCTTCTCGTCGCCCTGGGCCTTGGCGACCAGCTTGCCGAGCGACTTCTGCTCACTGCGCAGTTCGTCGAAGCGCGTGCCCGAGGACCGGCGGCGCTCGTCGGCGGAGAGGAGGGCGTCGACCAGGTCGACGTCCTCGCCTCGGACGCGCTGCGAGGCGCGCACTCGGTCAGGGTCCTCACGGAGCAGGCGAAGGTCAATCACGGGCCCAAGCCTACCGGGCGGGGGCCCGTCCACCGGTACCGGTTTTCCCCTGGGGATAACTCGCGCCGACCTGTGGATAACTGCTGTGGGGAACCGTTCGGCGGAAAGTTATCCACAGGCTCGCGGGCCTGCCTGTGGATGGCGGAGCGGCCTTGATGGGCGGTGAGTCGAACCTGGGAATTGAGGTTTCAAACCTCATTTGACCTTCCCGGGGGAGGGAATTGAACCGCTCGGATGGGTGATTTGCTGGCACCCGGGTGACTCTGGTCGGATTAGTCATCTCTGCGACGCAAACCGATGATCCGACCGATACCTGCAGTGGCTATACCGGTTTGTCGACTCATCCCCAGACCTGTGGATAACTTTCGGCTGTGGACAGCGCACACCCCTGTGGACAAGCGCGTTACCGCGACGGCCGGCCTGTGGACAAGCGGCGGGCGGTCGACGGACGGCCGGTGCGGTCACCCGCACCGGCCTCCGGACCCTGTCGAAAACGGTCGGAAAAGGACAGGGAGATAAAAGCCGACGTTCAGATGTCGCCGCGGCCGTCGAGGCAGCGGGAGAGCCAGTCGGACGCCGCGCTGAAATCCGCGTCCGTGGTGCCCGGCCGCTGGTGCCGGGAGACCTGCTGATCGGCGCGCGGATAGGAGCCGAGGAAGCGCACCTGCGGGCAGATCCGCTTGAGGCCCATCATCGCCTCGGCCACCCGGCGGTCGCTGAGGTGTCCCTCGCAGTCGATCAGGAAGCAGTAGTTGCCGAGCCCCTCACCGGTCGGCCGGGACTCGATCCGCATCAGGTTGACCCCGCGCACCGCGAACTCCTGGAGCAGCTCCAGCAGCGCGCCCGGGTGGTCGTCCGGCAGCCAGACCACCATCGAGGTCTTGTCCGCGCCGGTCGGCGAGGAGACCCGGCCGGGCCGGCCGACCAGGACGAAGCGGGTGGTCGCGCTCTGCGCGTCCACGATGTCCTTGACCAGCGGGTCCAGGCTGTAGATCGGCGCGGCGAACTCGCCCGCGAAGGCGCCGTCGTAGCGGCCCTCGGCGACCAGCCGGGCGCCGTCGGCGTTGGAGGCCGCCGCCTCCCAGTGCGCGTCCGGCAGGTTGGCGGCCAGCCAGCGGCGGACCTGGGCCTGGGCCACCGGGTGGCTGGTGACGGTCTTGATGTCGGACAGCCCGGTGCCGGGCCGGACCAGCAGCGCGAAGGTGATCGGCAGCAGCACCTCGCGGTAGATCATCAGCGGCGCGCCGGCGGCCAGCTCGTCGTTGGTCGCCGTCACGGCACCCTCGACCGAGTTCTCGATCGGCACGAACGCGCCCGACGCCTCGCCGCCGCGAACGGCGTCCAGGACCAGCTGAACCGAGTTCATCGGCACCAGCTCCCGGGTCGCCGCCTCGGGCAGGGTGCGCAGGGCCGCCTCGGTAAAGGTGCCCGCCGGCCCGAGGTACGTGTAGCGGGTTGCCGACATGACGCCTCCAAGGGGACAAGGGGACCGTGCGGGGAGAAGGGGCGGCCGTGCGCCGGGCGACCGGCGCGGTGGACTGCCGTGAACCGGCGGACCGCCGTCGAACGGCGGGCCTCCGGGGGCCGGCGGCCCGCCCTGCGGGGCGGACTGCCGAAAGGAGTCACCTTAGTCACTCCGCCCGCCGCCCACGATCGCGTTTCGCTCCGTGGGCGGCGCAGTGGTAGGCCGGGGCCGGTCAGTCCACCAGGGACTGCCCGACGTAGCCGCCCTCCGGCGCCCCCGGCGGGACGGCGTACAGCCCGCTCGCCTCGTGCCGCAGGAAGCGGGAGAGACCGTCACCCCGGGCCAGCTTGCGCTGGACCGGGGTGAACCCCTTGCGGGGGTCGGCCTGGAAGGCGAGGAAGAGCAGCCCCGCGTCCGGCGCCCCGTCGGACGACAGGCCGTCGTGGTACGAGAAGCCGCGCCGCAGCATGGCGGCCCCGCCGTTGGCGGCCGGCGCCGCCACCCGGATGTGCGCGTCGGCCGGGACGGCCAGCGAACCGTCCGGTCCCTGCGCGCCGAGGTCCACGGGGGTGGACTCCACGGCGCCGGCGGGTGCGCCGAGCGGTGCGCCGTCCGTCTTGCGCCGTCCGATCACCCGCTCCTGCCGGTCGACCGGCAGCGCCTCCCAGTTGTCCAGCAGCATCCGGATCCGCCGGAAGACCAGGAACGATCCGCCGGCGAGCCAGGCCGGCTGGTCGCCGCCGGCGGCGCAGAACACCTTGGCGGCGAAGCCCTCCTCGCCGGGCTTGGGGTTGTTGGTGCCGTCGATCTGGCCCATCAGGTTGCGGCCGGTCATCGGGCGCGGGGTGGCCCCGGGCGTCCGGGCGAAGCCCGACGCCTGCCAGCGCAGCGCCGCGGTGCCGGCCGCCTGGCGCTGGAGCACCCGCAGGGCGTGGACGGCGACCAGCGCGTCGTCGGCGCCGATCTGGACGAACAGGTCGCCGTCGCCGCGGGCCGGGTCGAGGGCGTCGGCAGGGAAGGCGGGCAGCGGCTCCAGCCCGGCCGGGCGGTGGTCGGCCAGCCCGGCCTTGTCGAACAGGCCGGCGCCGAAGCCGAAGGTGACGGTGAGCGAGCAGGGCCCGGCGTCGAGGGCGACCTGGTTCTCGAACTCGTCGGCCGGTTCGCCGGCGGCGAGCCGGGCGGCCGTCCGGGACCAGCGCCGGAGCAGGGCGCGCAGCCCGTCCCGGCCGGCGCCGTCGGCCAGGTCGAAGGCGGCCAGCTGGACCCGTGCCTGCTGCGGTTCGAGGATGCCCGCCTGGCGCTCGCCGTGGAACGGCACCCGGGCCGGGCCGAGGGCGGGGGCCGCGCCCTCCGGTCCGGACGGCGCGGCGTCCCCCGGGCCGGTGCGGTCCAGGGCGACCGCCCCGGCGGCGCCCGCGCCCACCCCGACCACCAGGCCGGCCCCGGCCGTCCCCAGCAGCGTCCGCCGGGTGAGGCCGGCGCCGGGCGCGGGCGCGGCCCCGACGGTGTCGCTCCCGGCGGCACCCGCGTTCCCGCCGTTCCCGCCGTTCCCGTTGTCCCTGGCGCTCTCGGCGCTCCTGGTGCTCTTGGTGCTGTTCGTGCTGTTGGTGCTCTCCATGGCGATGGTCCGATCTAACCGATCTTCAGCTGCTTGATCTCGGTGGTCTGGTCGATGTCGGAGGATCTGACCAGCACCGACACCACCCAGTTCCCGGTCAGCGGCAGCTGCGCGGTGCCGGCCCAGCGCCCGGTGCCCTCGGCGGTCAGCGGGACGGTGAGCGGGCCGAGGTCGCGGTCCGGCAGGGTGAAGGCGAGCTCCACCTCCGGCACCTCGACCGGCTGCCCGTCGGCGCCGTCCAGCTTCAGGTGCACCTCGTTGGACCCGGTCCGCGCCGGGTTGAGGGTGACGGTCGCGGTGCCCTTGGCGTTCGGCGTCCGGCCCTTGGTGTCGTACGGGAGCTTGAGCTCCGTGGTCCGGCCGGGCACCGTCTGCGGTGCCGGCGCGCCGGTCGCCGCGCCGCCGGGCACCGGTGCGGTGCCGCCGCTCGCGGCCCCGGCCGCGATCTCGCCCGCCACCCGCCCGGGCGGCGAGTTGGTGAGCATCGTGGTGACCACCAGCACGGCCACCGCGACGGCGGCCTCGACCAGCACCGACCGGCGCAGCCCGGCCCGGTTCGGGGTGAGTCCGCGGTCCCGGCCGGCGTTCTCCCGGGCGGCCCGCTGCCGAGCCAGCTGGGCCTGCCGGACCGGGTCGTCGGCGGCCGACGCCCCGGCGGCGCCCTCCACGGTGCCGTCCGCAGCGCCCTCCGCCGGTCCGGCGGCCAGGCCGGCGGCCGGGACGGGGGCCGGGAGCAGGACCGCCGACGCCTCGGCGGGGGCGGCCCGCAGCCGGGCCAGCCAGGAGCGGGAGAACCAGGCGACGCCGAGCATGGCGACCACGAAGCCGCTCTTCACCAGCAGCAGCCGCCCGTACTCGGTGCCGGTCAGCGCGCCCCAGGTGCCGAGGCCCCGCCAGGACTGGTAGACCCCGGTGCCGGCGAGCACGACGACCGAGCCGAGCGCGATCTTCGAGAACCGGTCGGCGACGTCCGCGCCGATCCCCTCGCGCAGGCCGACCAGCATCGCGGCCAGGCCGCCGAGCCACAGCGCCATGGCGATCAGGTGCAGCATGCCGAGCGGCAGCGCCAGCCAGACCTGGATGCCCACGGAGGCGTGGTCGGCGCCGACCCAGGTCGCCGAGAGGGCGACCGCGAGCACCAGTCCGGCCACGCCGAGGCCCAACCGGGCCTCGCGCTGCGGTCGTTCGGCGATCCGCTGCTCCAGCTCCCGCAGCTCGGCCTCCTCCAGGTCCTCGTCCGACCCGGCGGGCCCGCCGTCCGTCGGCTCCGCCGGTTGCGCCGTCCCGGCGCCCGCCGGGCGCGCGGCCGGCTGGCCGAGGTGGCCGACCAGCAGGGACAGGAAGACCCCGCTCGCCGCGAGCAGCAGCAACCGGGCCGCCAGCGCGGTGCCGATCCGCTCGTCCAGCGTGGCGCGGATCAGGGACAGGTCGAAGGCCTTCGCGAGCCCCGAGCCCCGCTCGTACGGGCCGCGCAGCATCAGCACCGCGACGGTGGAGACCAGCAGGGCCACCCAGCCGGTCATCAGCAGCCGCTGGACCGGGCGCCGGGCCACACCGGCGGGCCAGCAGGCCAGCACGAACCCGGCGGCGCCGACGAGCAGCGCGAACGCCCCGTACGCGACGGTCCGGCCGGTGCCGTAGAGCGCGGCGACCACGTCGTCCGCCTCGGCGCTCTGCAGCGCGGCGGTGGAGACGGTGGTGGCGGAGGGGGCGCCGATGGAGAAGGTGAACGCCCCGCCGATCGGGTGCGAGTCCTCCGAGACGGCCCGCCAGGCGACCGTGTAGGTGCCGTTCGCCAGCCCGCCGTTCAGCCCGACCCGGGCGGTGTTGTCCTTGCCGTCCGCGTGGACGGGGCCGCCCGCGTCGACGGTCCTGCCGGCGGGGTCGAGCACCCGCACCGAGTCCCCGGAGAGCGAGACGGCTTCGCTGAAGGTCAGCGTGACGGCCTGCGGCGCGGTGGGGAGCACCGCGTTCTGCACCGGGTCGGTGGTCTGGAGGGTGGCGTGCGCGGCGGCCGGTCCGGCGCCGGCGAGCATCAGCGCGAGCACCGCGCCGAGTACGCCGAGCAGTCCGGCGATCCGGCGTCCGAGGAGCGGTGGCAGCACGGCCTTCAGCATCTCGTGGATCCCTTACTGCTGGCCGGGGCGGTAGGTGAGTTCCTTGACCGGCACCTTGACCGAGATGGTGCCCGTCCGGGAGAAGGTCAGGTCGATTTCGAGCTCGTCGCCCAGGGCGGGTGACTTCTGCCAGTCCGTGATCATCAGGTGGGTGCCGCCCCGGGCGAGCTGCAGCGCGCCGTGCGCCGGGACGGGCAGCTTCTCGACCTGTTCCATGGTGGTGGCGGTGGAGCGGTGCATGGTGACCGAGCCGGCGCCGGGGCTGGAGACCTTGACCAGCTCGTCCTGCTCGCCGCCGTCGTTGCGCACCGTCAGGTAGCCCGCCGCCATCCCGCCGGCCGGCGGCAGCGGGATGTAGGAGTCGGCGACGCTCAGCCGGGCCGGTCCGCCGGACACCGCGCCGCCGTCGTCGCCCCGGTCGCCCGTCCCGCAGGCGACCAGGAAGGCGCCGCCGCCCAGTGCCGTCGCCAGCACCGCCCCGGCGAGCGCCGTCCGGCGGAAGCCGACGGCGGTGCGGGTCCCGGTGGCGCGGCGGACGGCGGGCCGGTCGGAGCCCTTCATGCGGCGACCCCCCTGGCGAGCAGCGGCAGGTCGTGCTCGAAGACCTTCTCCTCCGTGCCGCTGAGGTAGAGGACGTGCGCCTTGTCGTCGGCGGGCAGGAAGGCCAGCACCTGGGCGCCGTGGGTGGAGGTGACGGTGCCGTCGCCGTTGACCACCGGGTCCTCGATCATGATGCCGAGCGCCCTGGCGGCCGTCTTCACCTTGGCGAGGTCGCCGGTGAGGCCTATGAAGTCGCTGCCCATCGAGTCGAGCCAGGTGCGCAGCACCTGCGGGGTGTCGCGCTGCGGGTCGGTGGAGACGAAGACGACGTTGACCTTCTGCCGCTCCTCGGCGCCGAGCGCCTTCATCGCCACACCGATGTCGCCCATGGTGGTCGGGCAGACGTCCGGGCAGCTGGTGTAGCCGAAGAACAGCAGGGTGGCCTTGCCGCTGGTCTGCTTGCGCAGGTCGTACGGCTGGCCGGCGGTGTCGGTCAGCTGGAGGTCCGGCTTCTCGAAGTTCTTGCCGAGCACGGTGCCCTGGTAGGGCGAGTCGGCCTTCAGCTTGTTGACCTTGGCGGGGCCGGGGGAAGCGCCGTCGGATCCGCAGGCGGTCAGCGTGAGTGCGGCGGCCAGCGCGACGGCGACGGCGCCGGCCATCCGGGCGGTGCGGGCGGGACGGGCGGTGCGGTGGGTACGAGGCATGGGAGGGTCCGATCGTGCGCGGTGGATCACCGGCGGGGCCGTACCCGGGACGCGGGTCACGGGTACGGCCTGCGGCGGGTACGGCCCCGCCGGTGCTGGGGTCAGGAGGCCGGGCCGCTGCTCTTGCGGCGCAGGCCGAGGATGCCGAACGCGGTGCCGATCACGCCGACCACGATGCCGACGACGCCCAGCACCCGGGCGGTGGAGTCGCTCGACCCGGAGTCGGCGGCGGCCTCGTCCTTGGCGCCGGACTCGCCGTGCCCGTGGCCGTCGGCGGCGGCCGTCGGGGAGGCGGTGGCGGTCACGCCGTGGCTGTCGGCGGAGGCGGCCTTGGTGAGCTTCAGCACCGGCGCGGGCTTGGCCGGCTCCGGCTGGCCGTCCTTGGCCTCGTCGATCCAGCGGACGATGTCGCCGTTCTCGTAGCTCTGCAGAGCCTTGAAGACCAGCTTGTCGGCGTCGGTCGGCAGCGGGCCGAGCGAGACGCGGAACTCCTGGAACTGGCCGGGGGCGATCTTCACGCCGGCGTCGGCGGTCCAGGTGATCTTGGAGACGGCCTCGTTGACGTCGTTGCCGTGCACCTTGATCGGCTTGTCGAGCTTGGCCTTCTCGACGGCGGTGGTCCAGCCGGGCAGCGGCTGGGTCCGGACGGAGGCCAGCGGGTGGTCCAGCGGGAGGTTGATCTCCAGCTTCACCGTGCCGGCCGCGTCGTTCTCGTTCGGCACCCGGAAGTCGACGGCGGTGTAACCGCCCTGCTCGGCGCTGCCGGGGTTCACGGTCACGTGTGCGAAGGCGGGGCCGGCCAGGACCACCACGGAGGTGGCGGCGGTGAGGGCGACGGCGGCGATACGGCGGGAGGGAAGGGAACGCATGGTGTTCGTGGTCTCCGATCGGAGGCTCGGCGGGCAGGCCCGCTCCCGGGCACGGGGCTTCCGTGCCACGGCGGGGCCGCGCGGCGTGGGGAGGAGTGGGGGGAGGGGCCGCAGGACCGCACGAGCGGGCGGGTACGGCTCGACTGCCGCGTACACCCGGATCCGGTACCGCTGGGGGAGGCACCGGGGACGGCGGGTCAGTACGCGAGCGCCCCGAGCGGCGGACCGCGCCGCACCACGCTGTGCCGCAGCGCGGCACCGGCCGGCACGCGGTCGTCCCCGTCACGGCCGCCGGACCGGCGGACCGGGCCGCCGGGCGTGCCGAGCAGGCCGCGCAGCAGGACCGAGGCCAGGACGAAGGCCGTCCGCAGCGGTGTCGCCCAGTGCTCCCGGGCCGCGGCGGCCGTGATCCGCACCAGCCGCCAGAGGGCCGCCTCACCGCGCCGGAGCCACCAGCCGGCCACCAGGGCGGCGGCCAGGTGGCCCGCGAACATCGACGGCGTCATCCCGAGCACGCCGCTCTGCCACCACGGTGCGGTCGCGTACTCCTGCGGGTCCAGACCGGCACCGGCGACCAGCTGCTCGGCGGTCGGACTGCCGGGCAGCCCGATCAGCGTGCCGGGCCGGGCCTCGTTGCAGATCAACCGGCCGGCCACCTGCGGCAGGGTCAGCGGGCCGGAGCCCACCGCGCCACCGTGGTGCGAGCCGGACCCGGCACCGGCGCCCGCGTGGCCGCCGAGGGTGTGGAAGAGGACGTGCAGTCCGAACTGCGCCGCGCCGAGCGCACCGGCGATCGCGGTGAGCGAGCGCTCCCGCCCGCCGAACGCGACGGCCGCCACCAGGACGGCCGTGAAGCCGGTCGCGAGGGCGGCCGGAGCCACGTTCCCGCCGCCCGCCAGGGCGTGCCCGGCGGCCGCGATCAGCGTGCACACCAGGGCGAACGGGACCGCCCGGGCAAGCCGCAGGTCCCAGGCGGCGACCCCCACCGGAGCGTCCGGTACGGGGGCGCCCGGGTGGGGGGCGGCGGCTGGGGCAGTCATGGCCGGGCCATCATCTCATCGCCTACCGCTGCCGGATCGGCAGGGTGGGAAATCCCTACGAATGCCCCGTTCGGCCCCGGCGCACGGGCCCGGACGTGCGCCGCTCGGCACAGAGCCGGGCCCCAGTCCATCCGCCGAACGGGCGGTAGCGGACCTCCGGCACGGTTCACCCCGGCATCCCCCGGAGATACCTCGGTTATATGTGGAGCCGCAGCCAGGAGGGACCTCCCGTGGACATCTGGTGGACTCTGCACCTCAAGCGCGACCCGGCCAGCGTGCCGCTGGCCCGCCGCATACTGCTCGGTGCGATGGCGACCGCGGGCGTCGACCCGCAGATCGCCCACGACCTCGGTGTCGCCCTCAGCGAGGCCTGCGCCAACGCCGTCGAGCACGGGACAGGCGACGGACCCGACGAGGGGTACCAGGTCACCGCCTCGATCAGCGGCGACTTGCTGCGGATCGAGGTGACGGACTCGGGGCCCGGTCTGCCCGCCCCCGCCCCCGGCGGCCACGCGTCGCGCCGCCCGTCCCCGGTCCAGGCCCCGCCGGCCCGGCCGGCACCGCGCCGCCGCAGCCGGCGCGGGCGCGCCACCGTCCCCGGTCCGCTGCTCACGGCGCACCGCCCGCGCCGCGACGGCCGCCCGTACGACACCCACGTCCTGCCGGGAGGGTGCCCGGACGCCGACCCGATGCCGACGCTCCGGCCGGTCGACCTCGACATGCTGCCCGAGCTCACCGCGGAGTCGGGCCGCGGCCTCTTCCTGATCCACGCGCTCACCGATCACGTCCGGCTCCGCAACCATCCGCTCCGGGGGGCCATCGTGAGCTTCGACAAGATCCTCAAGTGGCAGGACGACGCCCTGCTGCGCGCCGCGTCCTGAGCAGGCTCGGCCGACCCCGCGGGTGCCGCTCGGGACGGTGCCGCTCGGGACGGTGCCGCTCGGGACGGCGCCGCCGTGAGGGGCCGACGGTGGGACGCGGGGGGTGGGGGGGGCGGCGGGGGGGCGCCCCCCACCCCCCCACTGCGGGGTGCGCCCCGGGGCCCGCCGGGCGGGGGCCCGCGGGGGCCGGCCCCGCGGGGGGGGGCCGCGGGGGGGCGGGGGTCTGGGGGCCCCCCGCCGGCCCCCACCCTTCACCGCGTTCCCTGGAGTACCCGTCCCGGTCGTCCCGGTCGCTCCGGTCGTCAGGCGTGCGCGCCGGCCTTGCGGCGGCGCAGCACGAACAGCGTCCCGGCCCCCGCGGCGAGCACCGCGGCGCCACCGGCGGCGATCGGCAGCGTGTTGGAGCTGGAGCCGGTCTCGGCCAGGTGCGGACCGGCCGGGGTGGAGGCCTTGGGGGAGGCGGCGGCCCCGGTCGCGGCGGCCGACGGGGCGCCCGAGGCGTCGGCCACCGTGAAGTGGTCGGCGGGCTTGTGGACGCCGGAGAAGGAGACGCAGCCGTTGCCGACCGGGCTGCCGGGCACGTCCTTGGCGGGGAGGTACTCGGACCAGCCGCCGAGTTCGGCGTGGTACTTGGCGACGGGGGCCTGGGCGGTGGCGGCGATGCGGACCTGGAGGGTCAGCTTCTGGCCCTTGGCGAGCTTGTGGGTGCCGAGGTCGAGCGGGGTGGCCCCGGCCAGCTCCAGCGGCTTCCAGTCACCGCCGGGGAGCTTCACCTGGCCGGTGAACGCCTCCTTGCCCCAGGTCAGGGGGTTGAGCACCGGCTCCTGCCCGATGTCGGTGACGAACAGGTAGGTGGAGAACTTCTGCAGGTCGACCGACCCGGTGTTCTCGACGGTCGCCGTCATCTCCTGGGCCGCGCCCCCCTTGGTGAGCGTGGTGCCGGCCAGGCCGGTGCCGGTGACCTTGAGGTCGACCAGCTGGTAGCCGCCGGGGCAAGGGATGCTCGGCGTCGGGAGCGGCGCGGTCGGGCGGCCGGTGGGCGTCGCCGACGGGGTGGCGGAGGAGCCGGGGCTCCGGGTGGTGCTCGGGGACGCGGTGGCCGACGGAGTGCCGGTGCCGGTCGGCGACGCGGAGGTGCTCGGCGTGCCGGACCCGGTCGGGGAGGCCGTGGGGGCCGTGGGGGAGGTCGTCGGCGAGGCCGTCGGCGAGGCGCTCGTGCCGGTCGTCGGGGACGGCGAGACGGCGGCGGCACCGGCGGTGGCCGCGCCGACCGTCGTGCCGAGGGACAGTGCGAGCAGCGTGGACGCGGCCAGAAGGCGGGATGAGCGCACGGTCTTTGCTCCAGGTTCGGGCGAATTCTGTACGAGTGCGGGCGATTTGACGCCTGATTCCGATGATCGGAACGTCGCAGGAGCGGCACCCTATCGACGGGTGGGCGAAGGGTTTCGGTCGGGGTGGCCGAATGCGGTCGTCATGCGCCCTACCCTGGCGCGATGGGTGTGGGCGAGTGGGATCTCCGGCGGCTGAGGGTGCTGCGGGCGGTCGACGAGTGCGGGACGGTGACGGCGGCGGCCGAGCGCCTGCGCCTGTCGCCGTCGGCGGTGTCGCAGCAGGTGTCGGCGCTGGCCCGGCAGGTGGGCGCCCCGATGCTGGAGCCGTACGGCCGGCGGGTCCGGCTCACCCCGGCGGCGCGGCTGGTGCTGCGCCACGCCGACCTGGTCTTCGGCCAGTTGGAGCGGGCCGAGGCCGAACTGGCGGGCTATCTGCACGGCGAGGCGGGCGAGGTGCGGGTGGGCGCGTTCGCGACCGCGATCGGCGGGCTGCTCGTCCCGGCGGTCGTCCGACTGCGGGACGCCGCACCGGGGCTGACGGTGCGGGTGGTGGAGGCGGAGGCCGCCGAGGCGGTCCGGCTGCTGGCGGCGGGGGACGTCGACCTGGCGCTCTCGCTGGCCGTCGGGCCGGGCGGCGCCGACCCGCGGTTCGTCGGGACGGTGCTGCTGGAGGATCCGCTGGACGTGGCGCTGCCGCCCGGGCACCCGCTGGCCGGGGTCCCCGGGCTGAGGCTGGCCGACCTGGCGGAGGAGCCGTGGATCTACGGCGCCGCCGGGCCGTGGCGGGAGATCACCCGTGCGGCCTGCGCGGAGGCGGGGTTCGCGCCGGAGCGGGCGCACACCGCCGCGGACTGGACGGCGATCCTGGCCATGGTGGCGGCCGGGCTCGGGGTGGCGCTGGTGCCCCGGCTGGCGTCGGCGGGGCGCGGTGGCGGGGCGGCGGTCCGGGCGCTTCCGGCGGACCTGCCGGCCCGCCGGGTGGTCGCCGTCGTCCGGGCCGGGACGGAGCGGACGCCACCGCTCCGGCGGGTGCTGGCGGAGCTGGCGGCGGTGGCGGCGACCGTTCAGGTGGAGTGAACGGTTTGCTCAGTTCTTTGTGATGGACCTGACCGGTCGGGCGGGGCGAAGGTGGGTCCATGACCGCCGACGCGCACGATCCCGCCGCTGCCCCTGGCGCCTCCGCCCCGGCCTTCTCCGACGCCGGAGCCGGTGCCTCCTCCGACGCCTTCTCCGACGCGGCCGCCCCGCCGTACGCGGGCGGCAATCCCTACGCCGACTACCGCTCCGCCGAGTTCGGGTTCACCGGGCTGACCGACCTCGCCGACCGCCGGCTCGGCGGCGCGGTGATCGCCGCCAACGACGAGCTGTTCGCCGAACGGGAGAACCTGCTGCTGCCCGGGCCGGCCGAGTTCCGCCCGCACACCTTCGGCAACAAGGGCCAGATCATGGACGGTTGGGAGACCCGCCGGCGGCGCGGCACCGGCGCCGCCCGTCCGCACCCGACCGACGAGGACCGCGACTGGGCGCTGATCCGGCTGGGCGTCCCGGGTGTCGTGCACGGCGTCGTCGTGGACACCGCGCACTTCCGCGGCAACCACCCGCGGCAGATCGGCGTCGAGGGCGCCGAACTCCCCGGCACCCCGGGCCCGGAGGAGCTGCTGGACCCGGCCACCGCCTGGCACCCGCTGGTCCCCCGCTCGCCGGTGCGCGGCCACGCCGCCAACGGCTTCGCGGTCGCGGACCGCCGCCGCTTCACCCACCTGCGGCTGAGCCAGTACCCGGACGGCGGCATCGCCCGGTTCCGGGTGCACGGCGAGGCCCGCCCCGACCGGACCTGGCTGTCCGCGCTCGGCACCTTCGACCTGGCCGCGATCGAGAACGGCGGCGCCGTCGAGGACGCCTCGGACCGCTTCTTCTCCGCCCCGGTGAGCCTGGCCCTGCCCGGCAAGTCCCGCGCGATGGGCGATGGTTGGGAGAACCGGCGACGCCGCGACGACGGCCACGACTGGATGCGGCTGCGGCTCGCGGGCCGGGGGGCCGTCCGGGCGGTGGAGATCGACACCGGCTACTACGTCGGCAACGCGGCCGGCTGGGCCGCGCTGTACGGGCGGGACGACCGCGCGGCCGACCCGGAGGAGTGGTTCGAACTGGTGCCGCGCACCCGGCTGCAGCCCGACGCCGTCCACCGGCTGGTGCTCGACGCGCCGCGCCCGGCCACCCATGTCCGGCTGGACGTCTTCCCGGACGGCGGGATCGCCCGGTTGCGGCTGTACGGCGGCCTGGTCTGACCCTCTCGCCCCCCGGTTGCCGGGGCCGCGGAGCCGCCGGACGATGGGGGCATGATGCACCAGATGCGTGCCGAGTACGGCGACGGCGGCGAGTCCGGCGGGGTGCGGCTCTGGCACATGGTCCGCGGGACCGACAGCGTGGCGATGTGCGGCCGCGAGCTGGACGCGGGAGCAGCCGCCCGGGAGGCGGTGGACTGGGGGCACACCCCCGAGCTCTGCTGCCACACCTGTGGCGCCTACTTCCTGCGCGAGGCGCCCTACCTGGGGTCCGAACACCCGTAGCGACCGCCCCGTGAACGGCGGCGAACGCCCTGGTCGGCGGGCGGGTGACGGTCCTGCCCCGGCACGGGTGGTCCGGCCGGCGCGGGCCGGGGCTACCGTGGTCGGCATGGAGGAGTCCCTGGTCCGGCCGCGGTCGCTGACCCGCGAGGCCGCCGCACTGCGGGCCGGAGTGCCCACCCTGGCCGTCCACGTCGACCGGCTGGTCGCCCGGATCGAGCAGGTCGACCCGCTGATCCACGCCTTCGTGTCCGAGCCCGGCCGCCCGGACCGGCTGCACGCCGAGGCCCGCGCGCTCGCCGCCCGGTACCCGGACCGGGCGGCCGCGCCGCCGCTGTACGGGGTGGCCGTCGGGGTCAAGGACATCGTGCACGTGGACGGCCTGCCCACCCACGCGGGGTCCGCGCTGCCGCCGGGCGTGCTGGCCGGTCCGCAGGCCACCGTGGTGGACCGGCTGCGGGCGGCGGGCGCGCTGGTGGCGGGCAAGACGGTCACCGCCGAGTTCGCGGCCAGTGCGCCCGGGCCGACCCGCAATCCGCACCATCCCGGGCACACCCCGGGAGGGTCCAGCAGCGGGTCGGCGGCGGCGGTCGCGGCGGGGCTGGTGCCGCTGGCGATCGGCACCCAGACGGTCGGTTCGGTGATCAGGCCGGCCGCCTACTGCGGGGTGGTGGGCTTCCGGCCGACGTACGGGCGGATCCCGATCGACGGGGTGATCCCGAACGCGCCGAGCTTCGACACCCTGGGCCTGTTCACCGCCGATCTGGCGGGTGTCGCGCTGGCCGCGCCACTGCTCTGCGACGACTGGGCCGGCCGGCGCGACCCGGACGACCCGGCCGGTCCGGGAGGCTTCGAGGGCCGGGGCGGCCTGGGCCGGACGGCCGACGACGGGCCCGTCGTCGGCGTCCCGGTCGGGCGCTACCTGGAACGGGCCCGCCCGGAGGCGCTGAAGGCGTTCCGGGAGCAACTGGACCGTTTGAGCGCCCGGGGACTGACGGTCCGCCGGCTCGACCTGCTGCCCGACTTCGACGAGCTCGTCCGGCAGTTGCAGGTCATCAACCGGTTCGAACTGGCCGCGAGCCACGCCGACTGGTTCACCCGGTTCGGGGGCCTCTACCGCCCCGAGACCGCGGCGGGCATCCGGCACGGCCGGACGGTCGATCCCGGCGACCGGGAGGCGGCGCTGCAGGCCCGGGAGCGCTTCCGCGACCGGCTCGCCGAGCAGCGGCGCCGGGCCGGGGTGGACCTGCTGATCGCTCCCTCGGCGACCGGTCCGGCCCCGTCGGGCCTGGACGGCACGGGCGACGCGGTGATGTCGCTGCCGTGGAGCTACGCCGGCCTGCCCGCGCTCAGCCTGCCCGCCGGGGTGACGGCGGAGGGCCTGCCGCTGGGGCTCCAGGTGATCGGCGAGGCGTGGGCGGACGAGCGACTGCTCGCCCAGGCGGCCGTGCTGGAGCGGGTGTTGGACGGCGCCTGACGGATCGTCGGGCCGCCGGTCGGTCGGTCGGTCGGTCGTTCGGTCGGTCGGGCCGCGGCCCGGCGGGTGCGGGGCACCGGCGCCGGGCCGGAGGTGTCAGGCCAGGGCGGGTGCGTCCGGGTCGGTGGCGTCGGCCCGCAGCCGGTGCAGGACGGCGCGTCCGGCCCGGTCGTACGGGGTGCCGTCGTCGAAGAGCAGCGCCTGCGAGTTGGCGCTCTCCATCAGGGCGATCAGGGTGAAGGTGATGTCCTCCGGGTCGGCCCCGGCGCGGAGTTCGCCGGTGGTCCGGGCCTCCGCCACCAGGCCGAGGACGGTCGCGCGCCACTCGTGCCAGCTGGCGGCGATGGCGTCGCGCAGCGGTCCGGGGCGGGCGTCGAACTCGGCGGTGACCTCGTAGAAGAAGCAGCCGCCGGGGAAGACCCGGGTCCGTGAGTAGGCCAGCCAGGAGTCGCAGAGCCGCCGGACCTTGCCGAGGCCGGGGGCGTCCCGGACGACCGGTTCGAGCACCGCGTCCGCGAAGATCCGCCGGGCGGCGCGGATCGTGGCCAGCTGGAGCTCCTCCTTGGAACCGAAGCCGGCGAACACCCCGCTCTTGCTGAGGCCGAGATCGGTGGCGAGCCGACCGATCGACAGCGAGTCCAGTCCTTCGACGGAGGCGATCTCGACGGCGCGCCGCAGCACCGTCCGCCGGGTCTCCTCCCCGCGCAGGACCCGTCCGTCCGTGGTCGATCCGGCCACCGTTCACCTCAGTTCTCGTCCGGTTCCCGTGCCGCCAGGGTAGCGGGGTCGAGCCGCCGGGATCCCAATAAAAAGCACGAACGGTCGTGCTAATATTTCGGCAAGTTCGGCTCCTGCCCCTCGGCATCGACAGGGAGACCCTCGTGGACCCGGCCGTCGCACTGATCCGTACCACCCTGAACGCCGCCTCGAAGGCCGCGCCGCGGCTCGCCGGCCGGGCCGCGTTCGAGCTGTACCGCCACCCCGTCCGGCGCGGCCGGGTCCGCACCCGCGAACGCGAGGTGCACGACCGGGCCGTCACCGAGACGCTCACCGTCGGCGGCGAGCGCGTCGTCGTCCACCGCTGGGGCGACGGTGCCCGGCCGGTCCTGCTGCTGCACGGCTGGCAGTCCCGTGCCTCCCGGTTCGCCGACTTCGTCCCCCGGCTGAACGCGCTCGGCCTCACCCCGGTCGCCTTCGACGCCCCCGGGCACGGCGACTCCGGCGGTCGCACGACCACCGTGCCGGGCTACCGCGACATCGCGCTCCGGCTCCAGGAGCGGTACGGCGACTTCGAGGCGGTGGTCGCGCACTCGCTGGGCGTCAACGCGGCCTTCCTGGCGCTGCGCAGCGGCCTGCGGGCCGGCCGGCTGGTCGCCGTCGCGGGGGTCGCCGAGGTCTCCTACCTGCCTGCCGCGTTCTGCGCCCGGCTCGGCCTGAACGCCACCGTGGAAGCGGAGGTGGGGCGCCGGGTGGAGAGCGGTGCGATGTTCCCCGGGGTGACGGACGTCGCGGCCCACTTCGACGCCGCCCGGAACCCCGAGGAGATCGGCCTGCCGATCCTGGTGGCGCACGACGAGGACGACGACGTGGTGCCGTTCGGGCACGCCCGCCGGCTGGCGGCCGCCTACGGGGACCGGCTGGAACTGCTGGTCACCCGGGGGCTCGGCCACCGCCGGATCCTCACCGAGCCCGCCGTGATCGACAACGTGGTGGGCTTCCTGACGGCCGGGCACGGGTCGCAGACCGGCGGCGCCCCCCACGTCGCCGGCGCCTCCGACGCAGGCCGTGCCTCCGGGGCAGGCCGTGCCTCCGGGGCCGGACACCAGCTGGGATCGGCATGAGTCTGCTCGAACTTCACACCCGCTCACTGGAGTTGGCGGCCGACCTGGTCGACACCGTCCAGCCGGAGCAACTGGTGCTCCCGACGCCCTGCACCGGCTGGTCGCTCCGCCGGCTGCTGGACCACGTGGTCGGCCAGCACCGGGGCTTCGCCGCCGCCGCCCGCGGCGCCGGGCCCGACCTGGCGCTCTGGCGGGACGTCCCGGTCGACGGCGACCCGGCAGGTGCCTTCCGGCGGTCGTCGGCGCAGCTGACGGCGGCGTTCACCGGGGCGTCCGCCGCTCCGGGCGGGTCCGTGCTCTGGCTGCCGGAGATCCGCGACGGCGGCCCGCTCCCGCTGGACCTGGCCGTCGGCTTCCACCTGCTGGACACGCTGGTGCACGCCTGGGACGTGGCGGCGGCCCTGGGGCCCTCCACCGCGTCCGGGATCGTGACCGCCGTGGAGGCCGAACCGCCACTCGTTGGGGCGCTGCTGGCGGTGGCCGAGGCCGTCCCGGCGGCTCCGGCGAACCGGGGGCCCGGCCGGGCCTTCGACGTGGTCGGGTCGCCGGACGCCGCCGCCGGGCCGTTCGCCCGGGCGCTCGTCCTGCTCGGCCGCGACCCGGCCTGGTCGACGCCCGAGCGGTGACGCCACCGGACGCCGGGGCCAGGGGCTCCGGCGTCCGGTGGCGGGGCCTGCCGGCCGCCCCGTGCGGCCTACCGGGCGTCGCGCTTCTCGTCCGGGAACCGCGGCCCGCCGATCAGAAACAGCAGTGCGGCGGTCGGAAAGCCGATCGAGGCGGCCACCAGCACGATGAACTCCCAGAACATCCGTCGCTCCCAACCTTCGCCCCGCGCCCTCGGCCGTGCCGTCGTCGGCGCCGGAGGCGGCATCCCTCGAAGGAGATCCCAAACCGGACCGGCCCTGATCGGCCGAATTGTCCACTCGTTATCCGACGGTATGGCCGAATTACCCCCACGGCCACCGGGCGGCGCGCCGTGGCAAGCGCAGGGGTCTGGGCGCACGCCCCGGTCGGACGCCACACTGTCGGGATGCAGGTACAGCTGGCAGGGGAAGCACGGCGGCCGGACCGCGAGAGCGAGGACTTCGCGGCCGCCACGTCGGAGGCGCTGGTGCTGCTCGACGGTTCGAGCTCGCCGACCGGTCTGGAGTCCGGGTGCCGCCACGGCACCGCCTGGTACGTCCGCAGACTCGGGGTGCACCTGCTGGCCAGGCTCACCGACCGGGCGGACCGCTCGATCGCCGAGTGCCTGTCCGACGCCATCGCGGAGACGGCCGCGCTGCACGGCGGCCGGTGCGACCTCGCCCACCCCAACACGCCCGCCGCGATGGTGGTCGCCGCCCGGAGACACGGCAGCGCGCTGGAGTACCTGGTGCTCGGGGACTCGCTGCTGGTGCTGGAGCCGAAGGACGGCCCGCCGCGGGTGATCGGGGACAACCAGCGCTTCCCCGGCGGCGAGGAGCTGCGCCGGCAGGTCTGGTCGACGGTGCCCGGGTCGGCCGAGCGCGCCGCGCTCCACCTGGAGTACGTGCGGGCGGTGCGGGCCGTCCGGAACTCGGGCCGCGGCCCGTGGATCGCGGCCGCGAGTCCGAAGGCGGCCGCGCACGCCGAGACCGGTTTCGTCCCGCTGGCCGCGCTGCGCGCGGTGGCCGCCCTGAGCGACGGTGCCTCGCGGTTCACCGAGCGTTTCGGCCTGGGGAGCTGGGGCGACGCGCTGCGGCTGCTGGCCGAGTCGGGCCCGGCCGAGCTGATCGCCCAGGTCCGCGCGGTGGAGCGGACGGACGAGTCCTGCGAGCGCTGGCCGCGCGGCAAGACGCACGACGACGCCGCGGCCCTCTACGCGCTGCTCTAGCCGGAGCCGGCAGCGGGTACGGGACCGCGGCGTCGTCGTGCGTCGGCGCAGGCCCGCCCCGGCCGTCCCCGACGTGCGGGGCCGGCCGGGTCGCGCGGGTCGCGCCGTACGGCCCTGCGGCCGCGCCGGGTCAGCGGCCGGGAACGATCCCGGCCGCTGTACGCCTTGTGGTGCTCGCAACCGTCACCGCGCTAAGGAAGGGCACCACGTGACCAACCCGAACGCCGACCACCATGCTGTCGTCCGCGCCGTCCCCCACCCCGGCGAATCGACGCCCGCGGCAACCCGATCACCTGCCTCCAGCGCTGAGCCCGACGCGACTGGTACCTCATCGAGGTCCGGTCCCAGGTCCTCGTCCGCTGCCGCTGCGCCTACGAGGGGTGAGAGCGTGACCTTGAGACGGCGACTTCGGCAACGCGTACAGCGGGCCCGAGACGGCATGGAAGAGCTTCGAGCACAGGTACCGGGGCCTCGGCTTCGACGGGCTGCTGGCCGGAACGACCTGGAACCAGGACAGCTGCGGGGCCACCACCGGGACGCGGTGGCCCCGCAGCGCGCATGCCCACGCCCACTCGGTCACCCGAGGACGGCGGCATCCAGGTGTGCCTGGACCGGCTCGAAGAGCCCGTACGGCACGTACGAGTGCTTCGGCCCGGCTAGCCCACGACCGACCAACTCCAGGGGCGTGGGCCGCGTTGCCCCTGCAGGCATGCGAGGCGGTGGTGGGCTTCCCTGCCGTGCCGTTTCGGGTCGGCGGCCGCGTGCTGGAGCGCGAAGCAGGTGACCCGAAGTTCGCGGATGTCGCGCAGGGTCGGGTAGCCGGCCCAGGTGGTGACGTCGGCGCCGTACGCCTCACAGAATGCGTCGTACTGCTGGTCGGAGACGGTGCTGAACGTGCTGTGCCCGACTGCGGTGGCGGTGAGGTCCCACTCGGGTGGGCCCAGGGAGGTCCGCTCGAAGTCGAGGAGATAGACGGTGGTGGGGGTGACGGCGACGTTGCCGCGCCAGGCGTCCCCGTGGACGACACTTTCCGGACGGCCGGCCGGAAGGCCGGACCAGGTGGTCCGGAGGTCAGCGAGGCGTCGGTGGAGCCATTGGCGTTGTTCGCTGTCGAGAGTGGCAGCGGCGTCGATCCGGGCTGCGAGACGGACGAAGGGATCGAGACGTCCCAAGGAGAATTCGGGGACGGGCAGTTCGTGCAGGCGCCGGAGAAGCGGCGCGATGTCTGCGACGGTTCCGGACCGGTGCTCGGGCAGCTCGTGCCAGAAGGTCACCGGGACTCCATCGACGTCCAGCGGCTCCCGTATGTGGTCGAGCGGTCGTACCGCCGGGACGTCGCAGGCACGCAGCCAGCGGGCGACGGCGAGTTCCCGAACGGCCGCCTCCCACTGTCCCTGCCGGCTGATACGGGCGACGACCTGGTTGCGTAGCCTCCACAGGGCGTTCTCGCCGATGCGGATGGGCTCGGCCTGCTCGGCCGACAGGCCTGCGGTGGCGCAGGCCTTCAGGAGCAGTGCGTGGGAGTCGTCGACGCTGGTCACACCGTCACGGTAGAGGTGATCTGCTCGCGCAGGTCGTGAACGTCGGGAATCGTGCGGTGGCGGTGCGCGACCCGTCCCAGCTCACCGAGGTCGTGGTTGGCCCGCAGGGATCGGAGCCGGCTGACCTCGGCGAGCGCGCGACGGCCCTCTGCCAGTGCCTGCTCGGGGTCGCCGACTGCCATCCGGAGGGAGGCCAGCTTGGTTCGGGAGAACGTTCGTGACCTGGCGAAGCCGTCGCCGTGGCTGTCGACGGCGGTCTGCAGTCTCAGGATGGCCTGCTGTGGAGGGTGACCGGCGAGTGCCAGGTCGAACAGGGCGTGACCGGTGTCGCCGTGATGCTGCGCGTCGTCGTAGTAGGCCATCCACGGACCCTCGTCGGTGGGGACGAGCGATTTGAAGGAGTCGTCGGAGTCGCCGATCGCGGCGAGCGTCTGCTGGGTGCGGCCCATCTTGGCGAGGGCCCGGGCGCGGGCGTTGTGGAGCATCGACCGTTCGGCGGGTGAGAGGCGGTCCGCTCGGGCGAGACCGAGCTCCGCGAGAGTGAGCCCGGAGTCCGGATCACCTCGCCACGTGGCCTGCCGGGAGCGGAGGTTGTAGGAGATCGCGCGGATCGGCCAGTTGTCCACTTCCTCGGCGCACGAGGTGGCGAAGGTGAAGAGGCGGTGGGCGTCGTCGTGGGCGAAAGCGTCGAAGGCCGCGGCTCCGACGACGGTGGCCAAGCGGCTGACAGCGGTGAAGAGTTCGGCCCTGAGCGGTGCCGGGCACCTGCTGTTCAGCAGGTTGGCCGCCCAGCGGAGTTGGGCGATCGCGGTGTCACGGACCCCGCCTCCTCCTCCATACAGGTTGTCCCAGCTGCGCAGGGTGGTCGCGGCGGTGCGGATCTGCTCGACGTCGGCAGGCCGCACCACGGCGGGCACAGCCGAGGCCGCCGCGGCGTTGACCAACTGGAGCAGAGGCCCGGCGGCAAGAGCGGCGCTGGTCGCGGCAAGGAAGTTCCGTCGTTCCATGGGATTGGACTCGTTCCACTCGGAGGCAGACCATGGCTCGTCCAGCGTGCCTCCGACCGCGGCCCGTCGGGGAGTGATGGTGAGCCTGCTGGGCGAGTTGTCCATTTCCCGGGAGCGGTTGTCTATTTCGGCCTGAGCTAATGCTCCGGCCTTGAGCGCCTGGCCTGGGCTGGCACCCGGCGCCCCTGGTGGGAGCTGGCCTTCGGCCGCTTCGCGACGGCCGGTGTGGACACCGACGTACTCGACGCCGTTCGAACCGCGACGCTGCTCGTCGGTAACGGCATCGCCCCTGCGGCACGAGGGGCCGGCGGAGTACTCCGCCGCATCCTTGCCACCGTTCCCGCCGACGCCGCACCGCTCGGGGTCAGCGCCCTGGTCCGGGCGAGTCACGGATTCTGGAGCCTCACCTCACCGATGGTCCTGCCGTGGCCCGAGGTCGCCTTCGTCATCGAGCGCGAGATCCACCGCCGCGACGCCACCTCTGCCACCCCTCTCGCGGGTCGAGGTCGACGACTTCTTCGGCCGTGAGGCAGGACGGGCAGTACTCGGAGTCCTGCGCCACTTCACTGCAGTTCGCTGTGGGGGGGGGGGGGGGGGGGGCCCGGGGCCCCCCCCCCCCCCCCCCCACCTGGGTTGAGATCAATTGGCGCCGGCAGGGATGGTTCCCAGGCGGCCGGCCTGGAAGTCCTCCATGGCCTGCTGGAGTTCGCGGTGGCTGTTCATGACGAACGGGCCGTAGTGGGCGACCGGCTCCCGGATGGGAAGCCCGCCGAGGAGGACGACCTCGAAGTTGGCGCTGCGGGAGTCCTGGGTCACGTCCGCCCGGATGGTGAGGGAGTCGCCCTCGCCGAAGACGACGGCCTGCCCCATGTGGAACGGGCGCCGTTCCACGCCCGCCGAGCCACTGCCGGCGAGGCCGTACGCCAGGCCGTTGAAGTCGGATCGCCAGGGCAGCGTGACCTGGGCGCCGGGGTTCACGGACAGGTGGATCATCGTGATGGGCGTGTGCGTGGCACCGGGGCCCTGGTAGCCGGCGATGTCACCGGCGATGAGCCGGATGAGCGCGCCGCCGTCCTGCGAGGCGAGCAGCTTCACGTTTCCGCCCCGGATGTCCTGGTACTTCGGCGCGATCATCTTGTCGGCGGCGGGCAGGTTCACCCAGAGCTGCAGCCCGTGGAACAGGCCGCCGGACATGACGAGCGACTCCGGCGGGGTCTCGATGTGCAGCAGGCCGGAACCGGCCGTCATCCACTGGGTGTCGCCGTCGGTTATGACACCGCCTCCGCCGTGCGAGTCCTGGTGGATGAAGGTCCCGTCGATGATGTACGTGACGGTCTCGAAGCCGCGGTGCGGATGCCAAGGGGTGCCCTTAGGCTCCCCAGCCGCATAGTCGACCTCGCCCATCTGGTCCATCATGATGAACGGGTCCAGGTACTTCTGGTTGACCTTCGCGAACGCGCGGCGGACCGGGAAGCCCTCGCCCTCGTAGCCTTCGGGGGCGGTGACCACCGAGAGGACGGGACGGGCGACGGCGGGGTCGGGGGTGGCGACGCGCGGGAGGATCAACGGGTTGTCGACGGTCACGGCGGGCATGTCGGCCTCCTTCGGGGTTTCCTCTGGCCTACGTCCACGAGATTAGTTCAATTCTCAACAAGAGGCAAGTTGAATTTTGAACCATCTGGTCGGGGCGGAGCCGCGGCCTCCCGCGCGCCCCTCCTAGCCGTACATCCGGCGCATGGTGAAGTCGACCATCTGTTCGACCGCCTTGGCGTCGAACACCATCCGGTGCTCGCCCTCCATGTCCAGTGCGAAGCCGTACCCCGTCGGCAGCAGGTCCAGGACCTCGGCGCCGGTGACGGTGAAGTGCTTGGAGTCCTTGCCGGCGTACCGGCGCAGCTCCTTCAGCGAGCTGAACATCGGGATCACCGGCGTCGGCGTGTTGTGCAGCGCCAGGAAGCCGGGCCGCTCGCCGCGCGGACAGTGCACCTTGGAGGTGATGAAGATGGCCTGGAAGTCCTCCACCGCCATCGAGCCGGTGGTGAAGGCCCGGACGGCGTCCGCGAGTGAGGGTGGCGACGGTTCCGGGTAGAGGGACTGCTGTGCGCCCGGCGGCTGCTCGCCGTACGGGCCGGGGCCGGGCATGCCGTTCATGCCCGGCTGCGGCCCCGCCTGCTGGTAGGGATCGCCCGGGTATGCGTTCTGGTCATAGCCGTACACACGGACAGGCTATCGGGAGCGCGGCCACCCGTGCGGGCGCCGATCCTGACAAGGAGTGGTCGGTCCGGGTTGTGGGACGTGACCACGTTCATAGCGAATTCCTCCGAGGATTCCCGGGTGAGGGCTTGAAACAAGTTACCGCCGGGTAGCATCATGATGCGTACTGGTGGGTACGGGGCGCCCGAACGCGGCGGTCTCCCGGAAGCGACGAACCGGAGAAAACGGCGATGGGTCACTACAAGTCCAACCTGCGGGACGTGGAGTTCAACCTCTTCGAGGTGTTCGGCCGCGAGCAGGTGTACGGCACCGGACCGTTCGCGGACATGGACGTCGAGACCGCGAAGAACATCCTGAGCGAGATCGCGCGCCTCGCCGAGAACGACCTCGCCGCGTCCTTCACCGACACCGACCGCAACCCGCCGGTCTTCGACCCGGAGACCAGCACCGCGCCGATCCCGGCCGCGTTCAAGAAGAGCTACCAGGCCTTCATGGACGCCGAGTGGTGGCGCCTGGGCATCCCGGAGTCGATCGGCGGCCAGGTCACGCCGAACTCGCTGATCTGGGCGTTCGCCGAGCAGATCCTCGGCTCGAACCCGGCCATCTGGATGTACTCCTCCGGCCCGGCCTTCGCCGGCGTCATCGCCGAGGAGGGCACCCCGGAGCAGCTGGAGGTCGCCAAGCGGATGACCGACCGCCTCTGGGGCTCCACCATGGTCCTCACCGAGCCCGACGCGGGTTCGGACGTGGGCGCCGGCCGCACCAAGGCGATCAAGCAGGAGGACGGCTCCTGGCACATCGAGGGTGTGAAGCGCTTCATCACCTCGGGCGAGCACGACATGTCCGAGAACATCATCCACCTGGTGCTGGCCCGCCCCGAGGGCGGCAAGCCGGGCACCAAGGGCCTGGGCCTCTTCATCGTCCCGAAGTTCGACTTCGACTGGGAGACCGGCGAGCTCGGCGAGCGCAACGGCGTCTACGCCACCAACGTCGAGCACAAGATGGGCCTCAAGGCCTCCAACACCTGCGAGATGACCTTCGGCGCCAAGCACCCGGCCAAGGGCTGGCTGCTCGGCGAGACCGTCGACGGCATCCGCCAGATGTTCAAGATCATCGAGTTCGCGCGCATGATGGTCGGCACGAAGGCCATCGCCACCCTCTCCACCGGCTACCTGAACGCCCTGGAGTACGCCAAGGAGCGCGTGCAGGGCGCGGACATCTCGCAGTTCCTGGACAAGACCGCCCCGCGCGTCACCATCACCCACCACCCGGACGTGCGCCGCTCGCTGCTCACCCAGAAGGCGTACGCCGAGGGCATGCGCGCCCTGGTGCTCTTCACCGCGTCCACCCAGGACGACATGGCCGCCGCCCGCCTGCGCGGCGAGCACGACGAGGCCGCCGAGCGCCTCAACGACCTGCTCCTCCCCATCGTCAAGGGTTACGGCTCGGAGAAGTCCTACGAGCAGCTCGCCCAGTCCCTGCAGACCTTCGGCGGCTCCGGCTACCTGCAGGAGTACCCGATCGAGCAGTACATCCGGGACGCCAAGATCGACACCCTCTACGAGGGCACCACGGCCATCCAGGGCCAGGACTTCTTCTTCCGCAAGATCGTCAAGGACGGCGGCCAGGCGCTCACCGCCCTGTCCGAGCAGATCCAGAAGTTCCTCGCCTCGGCCGAGGGCGGCGACGCCCTGGCCACCGAGCGCGAGCTGCTCGCCAAGGCCGCCGGCGACCTGGAGGCCATCATCGGCAAGCTCCTCGCCGACCTCTCCTCGGTCGAGCAGGACGTCAAGAACATGTACAAGGTGGGCCTCAACACGACCCGCCTGCTGATGGTCTCCGGCGACGTCGTGGTCGGCTGGCTGCTGCTCCGCCAGGCCGCGGTGGCCCTGGCCAAGCTGGAGGCCGGTGCCTCGGAGAAGGACGTCGCCTTCTACCAGGGCAAGGTCGCGGGGGCCCGCTTCTTCGCGAAGAACATCCTGCCGACCGTCACCCCGCAGCGCCTGATCGCCGAGGGCATCGACAACGAGATCATGGATCTCCCGGAGGAGGCGTTCTGACGCCGCCCGCACTGACTGCCTGACCCCACCCTCACGCCGAAGGGCCCGGTGCACCCCGGGCCCTTCGGCGTACCCGGTTCCGGCGGGGCGGCCCCGGCGGGGCGTGCGCGGAGGCGGACGGTAGCCTGACGCCGAGCCATCGGGGCGGGCGTCAACTCCCCTGCGGCGGCCGGACCCGCCGGGTCCGGACTTCCGTCCGGCCGTCAGTTCACGGTTGCGTCAGCGTTCTGCATCCGTTGGGCTGCTCCGAGTGTCATGTCCGTGTACGGGCATATGCTCAAGGTGCGAAGCCGTTCCCCCATTTCGGCTCCGGCCCTCCCTCGACCCAGGAGCAGCATGTCGACCGCCGCCCGCCAGGCCTTCTTCGACCGGACGCACACCGATGACCTGATCGCCTTTCTCGGAACCTCGCCGTCGCCCTACCACGCGGTCGCGAGCGCTGCCGAGCGACTGGAGAAAGCGGGTTTCCGGCAGGTCCTGGAAACGGACGCCTGGGACGCGACGACCGGGGGCCGGTACGTGGTCCGGGGCGGCGCGCTGATCGCCTGGTACGTCCCGCACGGCGCGGGCCCGGAGACACCGTTCCGGATCGTGGGCACCCACACCGACTCGCCGAACCTGAGGGTCAAGCCGATCCCCGACACGGGTTCGGCGGGCTGGCGCCAGGTCGCGGTGGAGATCTACGGCGGAGTGCCGCTCAACACCTGGCTCGACCGGGACCTCGGCCTCTCCGGCCGGCTCACCCTGCGTGACGGCAGCAAGCGGCTGGTCCAGCTGGACGAGCCGCTGCTGCGCGTGCCGCAGCTGGCGATCCACCTGGACCGGCAGGTCAACGAGGGCATGAAGCTGGACAAGCAGCGTCACCTCACCCCGATCTGGGGCCTCGGGCCGGTCGACGAGGGCTCGCTGATCGAGTACGTCGCCCGGCGGGCCGGGGTCGAGGCGGCCGACGTGGTCGGCTGGGACCTCATGACGCACGACGTCCAGCCCGCCTCCTACCTGGGCCGGGACCGCGAGCTGCTGGCCGGTCCGCGGCTGGACAACCTGCTCTCGGTGCACGCCGCCGCCGTGGCACTGGCCGCCGTCGCCACCGCGGCCGAGACGGACGGCGTCGAGCTGCCCTACATCCCGGTGCTGGCCGCGTTCGACCACGAGGAGACCGGCAGCGAGTCGGACACCGGCGCGCAGAGCCCGCTGCTCGGCAACGTGCTGGAGCGCACCGTGTACGCGCGCGGCGGCGGCGTGGAGGACCGTGCCCGGGCGCTGGCCGGCACCGTCTGCCTCTCCTCCGACATGGGGCACGCCGTCCACCCGAACTACAGCGAGCGGCACGAGCCGGGTCACCACCCGATGCCGAACGCCGGGCCGATCCTCAAGGTCAACGTCAACAACCGGTACGCGACGGACGGCGTCGGCCGGGCCGTCTTCGCGGCGGCCTGCGAGAAGGCCGGCGTGCCGTGGCAGACCTTCGTCTCCAACAACGCCATGCCCTGCGGTACGACGATCGGTCCGATCACAGCAGCCCGGCTCGGCATCCAGACCGTGGACTGCGGCATCGCCGCGCTCTCCATGCACTCGGCACGCGAACTGTGCGGGGCGGACGACCCGTACCTGCTGGCCGGCGCGATCAAGGCCTTCCTGGAGGGCTGACGCGCCACAGCACGACGGCGCCGCGCGACGGCGCCGCAGCACGACGGCGCCGCACACGGAAGGGGCCCGGCGGATTCGCCGGGCCCCTTCCGCAGGTCGGGCCCTCGGGCCCCGGTCGGGCCGGTGCCTACTCCAGGCCCGCCAGCACCAGCGGCAGCCGGCGCGCGCCGTCGGCGCCGAGCGTCACCGGCACACCCCAGTCCTGCTGGTGGACGTGGCAGGCCGGGTACTCGACCGCGGGGTCGTCGTCGCAGGACGCCGCCATCGCCGAGACGTGCAGCACGCCCTCGGTCACCCGGTCGGAGAGCACCAGCTCGCGGGAGAGCGCGGTGTCCGCGCCCGCGCCGGAGACCAGCAGCTCGGGCGGGGTCGCGCTGACCAGCAGCCGGGTGGAGGGGCCGTACCGCTCGTCCAGCTTCTGGCCGGTGGGCGCCGAGAAGACCACGTCCAGCCGGAACGCGCCCGGCGCGACCTCGGTGGCGGCCCGCCGGGTGCGGTGCGCGACCGCGTCCACCTGGACGGCCTCCTCGGGCAGCCGCAGCCTGGTCAGCCGGTGCCGGGCCGACTCGATCACCACGATGTCGCCGTCGACCAGGACGGCGCCGGACGGCTCGCGCAGGTCGGTGGCGAGCGTGGTGACTTCGCCGCTCGCCGGGTCGAAGCGGCGCAGCGCGTGGTTGTAGGTGTCGCTGACGGCAACCGAGCCGTCCGGCAGCACGGTGACGCCCAGCGGGTGCTGGAGCAGTGCCTGCCCGGCCGCGCCGTCCCGGTGCCCGAAGTCGAACAGGCCGGTGCCGACGGCCGATTGCACGGTCTTGGTTTCACGTGAAACCCAGCGCAGCGCCGAGGTCTCCGAATCGGCGACCCAGAGCCGCTCGCCGTCCGCCGAGACGGCCAGCCCGGACGGCTGGGCGAACCAGGCCTCGGCGGCCGGTCCGTCGACCAGGCCCTCGTTGGTGGTGCCCGCCGCGACGCCCACCGTGGCGGTGGCCGGGTCGTACGACCAGAGCTGGTGGACGCCGGCCATGGCGATCCACACCCGGCCGTCGAACCAGGCGACGTCCCACGGCGAGGAGAGGTCCACCTCACGGGCCGGACCGTCGGTCGCGGACCCCTGCCACCACTGCTTCCCGGTGCCCGCCAGGGTGGTCACCCCGCCGTCCGAGAGCCGGACGCCGCGCAGCGCGTGGTTGACGGTGTCGGCCACGATCACGTCGTACGCGGAGCCGGCCGGCAGCAGCGCCAGTCCCTGCGGCTCGCTGAACCGGGGTGCGGTGCCGTCCACCAGCCCGCGCACGCCGTCGCCGATCCGGCGGACCACGGTCTCGCCGTCCGCCTCCAGCTCGACCAGCGAGTGGTGGCCGGAGTCCGCCACCAGGAAGTGGCCGTTCGGGAGCAGGACCGCCTTGCCGGGGAACCGGAGGTCCCCGGCGGTCGGCTCGGGCGCCACGTACGGGCCGTCGCCGCGCCGCAGCGTCCCCTTCGCCGCGTGCTCCGCCTCCAGCTCCTCGACCAGCCGCGCGATGGCGTGCGCGTGCCCCTCGCCGGCGTGCTGGGCGACGACGTACCCCTCGGGGTCGATGACCACCAGCGTGGGCCAGGCACGCACCGCGTACTGCTTCCAGGTGACGAGCGCCGGGTCGTCCAGCACCGGGTGGTGCACCTCGTACCGGGCGACGGCGTCGACCACGGCCCGGTGGTCGGCCTCGTGCACGAACTTGGGGGAGTGCACGCCGACGATCACCACGGTGTCGCGGTGCTTCTCCTCCAGCTCGCGCAGCTCGTCCAGGACGTGCAGACAGTTGACGCAGCAGAAAGTCCAGAAGTCTAGTACGACACACTTACCTCGCAGGTCGGCAAGCTTGAGTTCCTTGCCGCCTGTGTTGAGCCATCCGCCGGCGCCGACCAGCTCGGGGGCGCGGACACGTGCACGAGAAGCCATGCCCCAATCAAACATCACGGGCGATGTCCGCATTCCGGAGCAGGGTTCATGCCGTGGAGCGGGGCCTGCGCTGATGCTTGGCGGCCTTGTAGGCATCGACGGACTTGCGTGACGAACGCCAGACTCCGTCGGTGCCCTGTGCGGCGTTCAGGCGGCCGCGCTGAGCCGCCTGCCGGAGCGCGGCGAGGGACAGCTCTTCGGCGACGAGCGCGGCGAGCGGGACCATCCTGGCCGGGCCGGCCACGTTGGGGCGCGGCGTCGGCGTATCCCTGAACCTCGTTGTACTCACTGAGCGGCTTTGCTCCGACGGCTCGCCCTTGGTCCAGGAGCGCTTGCACTTCACGCAGGACCAGCGTGTTGCCTTCGAGCGCGGTGGAGTGGTGTGCTTCCTGGTGCCAGATGTCGTCCCAGATCTCCCGCGCTTCTCTGGGGTTGGGGAGTCAGCCGAAGCGCTCGTTCAGCTAGGTCAGCGCGCCGGCGAGTCGGTTGTAGACGGTACTGCGGCTGGGCCTGCCTCGTCCGGCCAAGGTCGCTCTCCCCAGAGTTGATACATGCCATGAGTGGCTAATTGAACTAATCAACTTTAGGAGCCGCCGAAGGCTTGACCCGTTCTGTCGGCCCTGTGGCGGAGAGATCCCGGCGGAGGCGGAAATCCAGGGCTGTGGTCCTGCTCCGGAAGGCGGCGAGGGCGTCCGCGCCGACTCTGCCGTGCCGTCCGCTCCACGGTCGGGGTGGGGCGGGGGTGGAGCGGACGGGGGTGGGGCGGGGGTTACCGGGGGCCGCCGGCGAGGGCCGGGTCGGTCCGGGGCTCGGCCTTCGGCGCGGTGCCGGTACCGGTACCCGCCTCCACGGCCGGGTCGGCCGGGCCCTTGCGGGCGGCGCGGGCGTCGAACCACTTGATCAGGCGGCGGCCGACCTCGATCATCGGCGTCTCCACGCGGCGGTGCAGCGCGTCGGCGGCGAACAGGGCGACCAGGCAGGCGGCCGTCGCGAACAGCGGGGACTGCCCGGAGATCCACGGCGCCAGGGTGACGGCGACGGGCACGGCCGTGGCCTGGAGCAGGTACAGCCCGTAGGAGCGTTCGCCGACGAAGACGAGCGGGCGCAGCGAGAGCACCCAGCGGCCCGGGCCGGGAGCCATCAGGGTGGGCAGCAGGAGCGCGACGCCGACGCCGTACAGGAACACGGTGGGCCGTTCGTCACCGAAGTGGGCCGTGATGTCGGGGATGTGCTGGTGCAGGACGACGAATCCCGCGCCGGCGACCACGCCCACCACCGGGTGGGTGAGCGGACTCAGCAGGGCGAAGCCCAGGCGGTGGTGCAGCACGACGGCGAGCAGGGCGCCGGTGAGCAGCACCGAGTAGTGGATGCCCATCCCCTCCCAGGTCGTGTTGTACGGGATCAGGACGAGCACGATGGCGGCCACGGCGAGGGGCGTGCGGAGCTTCTCGGAGATCAGGCCGACCAGGATCAGCGCGAGCGGCCAGACCAGGTAGAACTTCTGCTCGATGCCGATGGTCCAGGTGTGCAGGTACGGGGTGTCGCCGGCCAGCTGGTACTCGTTCATGAAGCCGAGGAAGTGCGGCAGGTGGTTCATCAGGACGTTCCAGCTGTACCCGGACCGGTAGACCGCGAGCATGGTGATCAGCAGCCCGACGTAGTACAGCGGCACGATCCGGAATATTCGCCGGATGTAGAAGTTCCGCAGCGAGATCCGCCCAGTCCGGTCCTTCTCACGCAGCATCAGGGTCGTGATGAGGAAGCCGGAGAGGACGAAGAAGGTGTGGACGCCGATCCAGCCGGAGAGGAACTTCGACTGCGGGCCGCCGTAGTGGAAGAAGACCACGATCACGGCGGCGATCGCGCGCAGGCCGTCCAGTGCGTCGAACCTCCTCATGGCGAGGAACTCGGCGTGGGTCAGTCTGCGCATGGCGGGTCTCCGGGACGGTACGGGCAGGGTCGGTGCGGGGAGCGACGGGCAGGGTCGGTGCGGGGAGGGCGGTACGAGGGGCGTACGGGGTGGTGCGGGGCGCTTCGGGGCAGGTGCCGTCGGCGCGGCACCCGGGAGGGCCCGCTCGATCGGGGCACCCGACATCATGACCGACCGTGCCCGTTCTTGACCATCCTGTGCCGGGCGTGAAGGTTCCGTGTACCGAGGGCCGCCGACGGGCCCGTCCTAGACGATGACGTGCGGGAGGAAGCGGGCGCCCTGGTGGGTGATCGGGCTGTCGTCGGTCTCGCGGATCCCGAGGCCCGCCGACTCGCCGTCCACCACCCAGGTGCCGAGCACCGGGCGGTTGCCGTCGAAGTCGGGCAGCGGGTGCAGCTGCTGGTAGCAGTGGCCCTCGGCGCCGTAGCGGTCCGGGTCGCCGGCCCACTCGGCGAGGAGGGTCTCGCGGCCGCCCGGTTCGACGATCCGCACGCCGGCGCCCTCGCGGCCGAGCAGCGGCTTGGCCGCGTAACCGGGCCCGTCCGGGTCGGCGAGTTCGCGCGGGCCGTCCAGGTAGGCGGGCAGCAGGTTGGGGTGGCCCGGGAACAGCTCCCAGAGCACGGCCAGCAGCGCCTTGTTGGAGAGCAGCATCTTCCAGGCCGGCTCGATCCACAGCGTGGAGCCGGTGGAGCCGCCGTGGTCGATGACGTCCAGCAGCTGGGGGCCGAACTCGTCGGAGGCCAGCCACTCCCACGGGTAGAGCTTGAACGCGGCGCGGACGAAGCGGTGTTCGAGATCGACGAAGCGGCCCGAGAGAGGATCCCAGCCGATGTCCTCCATGGCGATGCCGACGGTCTCGATGCCGGCCTGCTCGGCGCACTCCTGGAGGTAGAGGGTCGTCATCCAGTCCTCGCCCTCGGTGTCGCCGCGCGAGTGCGCGAAGTGCACCGGGCCGGGTGGCAGCAGGTGCTTCTGCCGGGTCCAGGAGGCCACCAGCCGCTCGTGCAGCGAGTTCCACTGGTCGGCGCCCGGGAACCGCTCCTCCATCCAGAACCACTGCGGGCCGGCCGCCTCGATCAGCGAGGTCGGGGTGTCGGCGTTGTACTCGAAGAGCTTCGCCGGCCCGGTGCCGTCGTACGCGAGGTCGAACCGCCCGTAGAGGGCGGGCTGTTCGTCGCGCCGGCGCCAGGACTCGGCGACCGCGGCGGCCAGCCGGGGGTCGGTGATGCCGTAGTCGGCGAACCGGCCGGTGCGGACCACGTGGTCGGCGGCGGCCAGGCACAGTTCGTGCAGCTCCTCGACGACCTCCTCCAGCGCCTCCACCTCGGGCAGCGAGAACTCGTAGTACGCGGACTCGTCCCAGTAGGCGTGCGGGCCGCCCTGGTTGCAGGGGTCGGAGCACATGGCGTAGATCAGGCCCTGGCTCTCCACGGTGGCCAGCCAGTCCGGGCGCGGGGTGACGGTGCGGCGGCGCACGGCGGATCAGCCCCCGCCCGAACCGCTGGAGCCCGACGGGCAGCCGAAGCCGCCGCGCTTGGTGGCGGCCTTGTCGAACGTGCCGCCGAGGGCGGTCGCGGAGCCGGAGCCGCAGTAGTACCAGCGGCCCGCGGTGCCGGTGCCGGTGCCGGTGCCGGTGCAGGCGTGCCGGTCCAGCACCTTGAGGGTGCCGGGGTCGACGCAGCGGCTCGGCGGGTTGCTGCCGGAGGAGGACGAGCAGCCGGACAGGGCCAGAGCGAGCGTGCCGACCATGCCGAGGGTGACGAAGCCCGAGCGGCGGCGCCCGGCCGGCGCCACGGCGGAGGGCGTGGTGGCAGGCTCCGCGACGGCGGGGGGCGGGGCGGCGTCCGGGGCCCCGGCGTCCGGAATCCGGGCGGGTGCGTCCGGTCTCGGAGCGGGGGCGGCGGGCAGGGACTGCGTCATGGCGCCCGATGGTACGCGCGGTGCCGGATGGTACGGGAGGGGGGCCCGTTCCCCGGCCGCGGCCGGGTCCGATGGGATATCTTTTGCCGATCCTTGACCGTGGGACCGCGCCGGACGGCGGTCGGCCCAGCGACACACGTGCAACCGGGGGACGGACACCCATGAACGACATCCTGAACGGTCTCGGCGCGGCTGCCGCATTCGGCGGGGTCGGCGTGGTGCTGCTGCTCCTCGGCATCCTCCTGGTGGACCTCCTGACGCCGGGCAAGCTCGGCCGGCAGATCTGGGTGGAGCGCAACCGCAACGCCGCCGTGCTGCTCAGCTCGGCGCTGCTCGGCATCGGCGGCATCGTCTTCACCGCGATCCTCTACACGTACGAGGACTTCGGGAAGGGCCTGGCCTCGACGATCAGCTTCGGCGTGCTGGGCCTGGTGCTGATGGCCGTCGCGTTCTGGGTGGTGGACGTGCTGACGCCGGGCAAGCTCGGCGCGATCCTGGTCGACCCGGAGCCGCACCCGGCGGTCTGGGTGACCGCCAGTTGCAACCTCGCGGTGGCGGCGATCGTGTCGGCGTCGATCGCCTGACGTCCGCCTGCCTGTCTGTCTGCCTGCCTGTCCGTGCGCCGGTCCTGACGACCGCCCCTCCGATGTGACCGCCCGTTCGTCCCGAGTGGGCGGGCGGCGCGGGCACGCCCGGGCGCGCGGGCTCCCGGGCGCGTGCCCTCAGGCCGGCAGCTGGCCCGGCACGGCGTGCGGGTCGGCGCCCAGGACGTGCTCGCGCCCCCAGGCGCCGAGCGGGGCCAACGCCTCGTTGAGCCGTTCCCCGACCGCCGTCAGCGAGTACTCGACCCGCGGCGGCACCTCGTCGTACGACTCGCGGTGCACGACACCGTCCGTCTCCAGCTCGCGCAGGTGGGCGGCGAGCACCTTCTCGGTGATCCCCGGTACCCGGCGGCGCAGCTCGCCGAACCGGCAGTCCGGCCGCTCGGCCAGCGCCCAGAGGATCAGGACCTTCCACTTGCCGCCGATCACGTCCATCGCGGCGTCGATCCCGCACACGTACGCGCCGGGCCTCGGTACGGTCGCCATGCCCCCACCTCTCCGACCTGTTCGCTCACCCCAGGGTAACCACCCACTTCGAAGTGCGTACTTGAGCGTTCCGGCGCCCGGGGGCGAGCCTGACCGGCATGACAGAGAACGCAGCCGACACCGTTTCGAAGACCCCCGTCACCCTGCTCGGCCTCGGCGCGATGGGCACCGCGCTGGCCGACGCCTGGCTCGCCGCCGGGTACCCGCTGACCGTCTGGAACCGCACCGCCGCCCGCGCCGAACCGCTCGCCGCCCGGGGCGCAGCGGTGGCCTCCACCGCTGCCGCGGCGGTCGCCGCCAACCGGCTGGTGGTGGTCTGCCTGCTCGACGACGCCTCGGTCGAGGAGGCGCTCGCCGACGCCGACCTGACGGGCAAGGACGTCGTCAACCTGGTCACCGGCACGCCCGGTGAGGCCCGGGCCCGGGCCGCCTGGGCCGCCGGCCGCGGCGCCCGGTACCTGGACGGCGGGATCATGGCCGTCCCGCCGATGATCGGCGTCCCCGCGGCCGGGCCGTACGTCTTCTACAGCGGCTCGCGCGCGCTGTTCGAGGACCACCGGGAGGTTCTGGCCGCCCCGGCGGGCACCGACTACGTCGGCGAGGACGCCGGGCTCGCCGCGCTGCACGACGTGGCGCTGCTGAGCGCGATGTACGGCATGTTCGCCGGTGTCGCGCACGCCTTCGCGCTGGTCCGGGCCGAGTCCGTCGCCCCGGGCGGGTTCGCGCCGCTGCTCACGTCGTGGCTCACCGCCATGACGGGTTCGGTGGCGACGACCGCCGCGCAGCTGGAGGCCGGCGACTACACCCGGGGCGTGGTCTCGAACCTCGCCATGCAGGTGGCCGGGGTGCCGACCTTCCTGCGCACCGCCGAGGAGCAGGGCGTCAGCCCGGAGCTGCTGACGCCCTACTTCGCCCTGATGCAGCGGCGACTGGCCGAGGACGGCCGGAACGGCGGCGAGGACCTCACCGGCGTGATCGACCTGCTGCGGCGGTAGTGGCGGGCCAGGCCGGGTCGGCGGGCGCGGTGGGCGTGGCGGTGGTGGCGGGCGTGGCGGCGGGTCAGCCCGCCGCCGGGCGGTCGGTGGCCGGGCGGCGGCGGAGGGCCGGGTCGGTGAGGGCGGGCGGTCGCCAGACGCCGTCCGGGTGGTAGAGGTCGGTGCCGGGCGGGACGACGGCGTCGATCCGGTCGAGGGTGGCGTCGTCCAGCACGAGGTCGGCGCCCTTGAGGGCCGACTCCAGCTGGCCGAGGGTGCGCGGGCCGATGATCACCGAGGTGACCGCCGGGTGCGCGAGCGGGAAGGCGATGGCCAGCTCCGGCAGGGTGCGGCCGAGGCCCTCCGCGACGGCGGTCAGCTCCTCGACGGCGTCCAGCTTGGCCGCGTTGACCGGGAGCGACGGGTCGAACCGGGCCGGGGTGAGGGCGGCGCGGCCGGTGCTCAGGTCGATCGGCCGGCCCTTGCGGTAGCGGCCGGTGAGGAAGCCCGACGCGAGCGGGGACCAGGTCAGCGCGCCCATGCCGAGCCGTCGCACGGTCGGCAGGACGTGCCGCTCGACGCCGCGGGCGAGCAGCGAGTACGGCGGCTGCTCGGTCCGGAAGCGGGGCAGGCCGCGCCGCTCGGACACGTGGTGGGCCTCGACGATCTCCTCGGCGGGGAAGGTCGAGCAGCCGAAGGCGCGGATCTTGCCGGCCCGGACCAGGTCGCCGAGGGCGGAGAGGGTCTCCTCGACGTCGGTGCGGTGGTCGGGCCGGTGCACCTGGTAGAGGTCGATCCGGTCGGTGCGCAGCCGGCGCAGGCTCTCCTCGACCTCCCGGACGATCCACCGCCGGGAGTTGCCGCCCCGGTTGCGGCCCTCGCCCATCGGGAAGTGCACCTTGGTGGCGAGGACGACGTCGTCGCGGTCGCCCCGGGCCTGCAGGGCCTTGCCCACGATCTCCTCGGACTCGCCGCCGGAGTACATGTCGGCTGTGTCGACGAAGTTGATGCCCGCGTCGAGGGCGGTGTGGATGATCCGGGCGCAGTCGTCGTGGTCGGGGTTGCCGACCGCGCCGAACATCATGGTGCCGAGGCAGTAGGTGCTCACCTCGATGCCGGTGCCGCCGAGGATGCGGTAGCGCATGGTTCTCGTCCCCCTGGTGACGGGTGGTGGTGCGTGCTTCGGGAACGGCGGCGTGTCGGGAACGGCGGTGCCGCCGGTTCCGCCCGTTCCGCCGGTGCCGCCGGTGCGGGGCGGCTGTGGTGGGCGCCCGTTCCGCCCGGCGCCCTCGGTGCCGACGCTACGGGCTGGAGCGCGCTCCAGGGCAAGGGACGGGCGCGCGTCGGGGACGGCGTGGCGAGGGCGGAGCGCGGCGGCGCCGCCGGTGGCGGGCTCCCCCGGTGGCGGGCTCCCCCGGTGGGGGGAGCGGGTTCGTCCGGGCGGGGGAGGTCCGGGCCGGGGGGCCGGTGCGAGCGTGAGGGCATGACGACGACGAGCGGGTGGACGACGGGGCGGGGGCCGGCGAGGTGGGTCACCGACGGGCGGGCCGCGGCCGGGTGGGGCGTCGCGTACACGGCGCTCGGTGTCGGCTGCGCGGTGAGCGGGACGGCGCTGTTCGGTGCCGGCTGGGTGGGGTGGGCGGTGGCGGCGGTCGGCCTGGCCGCGGCGGTGACCGGCGCGGCGGTGGCCGTGTCCGGGCCGCGTCCGGTGCTGCGGACGGCCCTCTGGGTACTCTGCGCATCGGCGGGGGCGGGGGCGTTCAGCCTGCTGATGGACGTGGTCACGCTGCTCTTCGGCCAGGGTGTGGACAGCGTGCCGGGTGCGGCGCAGCACGTGCTCGCGGCGCTCGGGGCGGTGCTGCTCGCGGGGACGGCGCGGGCCGGGGCGGCGGCTCCGTCGTCGCGGGGCGTCCCGTCGGGGCCTGCCGCGCTTGGGCAGGCAGCGCCCCCGGTGGTCCAACTGGCGGCCTGGGCCGGGACCGTGGCATTCGTCCCGTACGTCGTGATGAAGCTGACCTGGGCGTTCGGCGGTACCTTCGCCGGGGTGAGCGGCGCCGAGATGCGGGCCGCGTCCGAACGCAACGGTGCCTCCGGGCTCTGGCTGGCCCTGGAGTCCTGGGGCCTGGACCCGACCGCGCTGCTGGCGGCGCTCGGGGCGTTCCTGCTGTGGGGCCTGGTCCGGCCCTGGGGGCAGGTCTTCCCGCGCTGGACCCTGCTGCTGAGCGGCCGTCGTGTGCCCCGTCCCCTGCCGCTCCTCCCCGCCCTGCTGGGAGCCGGGACGCTCGCGCCGTACGGCGTGGTCGGCGTGGGGTACGCCGCACTCGCCACGGCGGGCGTGGTCGAGGTCCGGGTCGGGGACTTCCCGACGGCGGGTGACGCCCTGCTGGTCTGCTGGATCGGCCTGGGCGCCTTCGCGGTCTACGGGGCGGCGCTGGCGGTGGCCGCCCGCGACTACTGGCGGCGCACGCGCTGAGCGCCCGGCGCCTGTTGCGGAAACGGCAACGAAAGTTGCCCGGCGGGCATCGTTCACCGCAGCCTGGCGGTGGAGGTGATCGCCGTGAGCGACCAGCAGATCAGTCCGGGGGCGGAGAGCCGCCGGGACCGGACCGACCGTGCCGACGGGACCGACCGTACGGACGGCTTCGAGGGCTTCGAGGGCTTCGCGGGAGCCGACGCCGTCGGTGCCGAGGGCCGTGACCCGGGGGACTACGACGTGGTGGTGGTCGGCGCGGGCGCGGCCGGCCTGAACGCCGCGCTGGTGCTGACCCGGGCGCGCCGCCGGGTCGCCGTGGTGGACACCGGCCGACCGCGCAACGCGCCCGCCGCCCACATGCGGGGCTTCCTCTCCCGGGACGGGATGTCCCCGGCCGCGCTGCTGGCGGTCGGCCGCGAGGAGGTCGAGGGGTACGGGGGCGACCTCCTCGATGCCCGGGTGGACCGCGTCGAGCCGGTCCCGGGCGTCCACCACGGCGCCGGCGCCCCGCCCGCGGGCTTCCTCGTCCACCTGGCCGGCGGCCGGGTGCTGCGGGCCCGCCGGGTGGTCGTCGCCACCGGCCTGCGCGACGGACTGCCGGATCTGCCCGGCCTGGCCGAGCGGTGGGGCCGCGACGTGCTGCACTGCCCGTACTGCCACGGCTACGAGGTCCGTGACCGGCCGCTCGGCGTCCTGGGCACCCACCCGGGCTCGGTGCACCAGGCGCTGCTCGTCCGGCAGTGGTCGGCCGACGTGGTGTTCTTCCCGCAGGCCGTGGAGCTCTCCGACACCGACCGGGCCCGGCTCGACGCCCGGGGCGTGCGCGTCGTCGAGGGTCCGGTCGCGCGGGTGGTCGTCGAGGACGACCGGCTGCGCGGGGTCGAACTCGCCGACGGCCGGGCGGTGCCCCGCGAGGCGGTCTTCCTCTTCCCGCAGATGGTGCCCCGGGACGCGCTGCTGTCGGACCTCGGCTGCGAGCGGGACGCCCAGGGCTGGGTGACCACCGACGGCGCGGGCCGCACCGGCGTGCCGGGCGTCTGGGCGGTGGGCAACGTCGCCGACCCGCGGGCCCAGGTGGTCACCGCCGCCGGGGCGGGGGCGGCGGCCGCGTTCGCGATCAACCACGACCTGGTGGACGAGGATGTCGAGCGGGCACTCGCCGCCGTCCCGGCCCCGACCACCGCCATCGCCGCCACCACCGCTGTACCGCAGTGAAGCCGACCACCGACGGAACGGAGTACGCCATGCCGCACGACCACTCCCACCAGGACCCCGGGCACCGGGAAGGGAACGGCCGGGTCCACGGTCCCGCCGACACCCCCACTCCCACCCACGGCCACACCCACGGCCACGGCCACCACCAGGGCCCCGGAACGGACTTCGACTGGGACGCCCTCGCCGCCCACCTGGAGCGCGAGGCCGAACTCCGGGCCTCCGCCGTCACCGAGGCCGCGCGCTGGCTCCGCGGGCTGCTGGACGGTGTCGCGGTCGACCGGGTGCTCGACGTCGGCAGCGGCCCCGGGGTGATCGCCGGCCTGCTCGCGGACGCCTTCCCGTCCGCCGAGGTGGTCGCCGTCGACCAGTCCGCCGCTCTGCTGGACCGCGCCCGGGCCCGCTCGGCCGGTCGGATCACCACCCAACAGGCCGACCTGCCCGACGACTTCACCGCCCTGGGCGCCGCCGACCTGATCTGGTCCGCCAACGCGATCCACCACCTGGGCGACCAGCAGGCCGCGTTGACCGCCCTGGCCGGGGCGCTGCGCCCGGGCGGTCTGCTGGCCGTGGTCGAACGCGGCCTGCCCGCGCGCTTCCTCCCCCGCGACCTCGGGCTCGGCCGCCCGGGACTCCAGGCCCGGCTGGACGCCGCCCACGAGGACACCTTCAGCGGCATGCGGGCCGAACTGCCCGGCTCGGTCGCCACGGTGGAGGACTGGCCGGCCATGCTGGCCGCGGCGGGCCTCGTCCCGAGCGGGACGCGGACGTTCCTGGCCGACCGTCCGGCCCCGCTGGACGGGCCGGCCCGCGAGTACCTGCACGTCAGTCTCGCCCGCCGCCGGGACCAGCTGGCCGAGCAGCTGGACGCCGACGACCGGGCGGTCCTCGACGCCCTGCTCGACCCCGAGGCCCCCACCGGCATCCTGACCCGCCCGGACGCCTTCTACCTCACCGCCGTCACCGTCCACACCGCCCGCGCGGCCGGCGCGCGGTAGCCGTGACACCGGCCCCGCTCCTTCGAACGAGGGAGCGGGGCCGGTCGGCGTTTCGGCCCGTCGGCCGGCCGGTCAGTGGCCCGGCGGGGTCCAGTCGGCGGGCAGGCCGGACTGGGTCAGGACGTCGGCGAGGCTGTAGTGGTCCTGGTCGGAGGTGATCCGGCCGCGGCGGTCGACGTCGAGCAGGGTGGTCATCGGCACGGCGAAGGCCTTGGGCGCGCCCTTGAGACGGCCGGCGTAGACGGTCTCGACGGTGATGCGCCCGCCGTTGCGGTGGGTGGCGCGCACGGTGACGTGGACGTTGTCGATGAGGCTGTCCGCGCGGGCCTTCCACCCGGCGATCTCCCGGCGGCCGTGGAAGGTGACGCCCACGCCGAGGTCGGTGTAGACGCCGTCGGCGGTGAACAGGGCGCCGAGCGCCCGGGGGTCGGTGCCGTTCCAGGCACAGGCCCAGTCGGCGACGATCCTCGGCGGTCGCCGTCCGGCGTCGTGGGCGTCCTGGGCGGCGAAGGCGGTGGTGGCGGGCGCGGCGGACAGAGCCGCGGCGGCGATCAGGGTGGTCATGGCGCGGGGCAGACGGGACATCGTGGTGGGTCCTTCTTCGGAGGGGGCCGGGTGAGGTCTGGGTGAGGGGCCGGGCTAGGCCGGTTGACGGCGGTGCCCGGGGCGCGTGCGTCAGTCCCGGTCGGCGTCCGGGCCGCTGTCGGGGATCCAGGAACCGTGGAGTCCGGCGCTCACCCGGTGGGGCAGGTGGACGGTGGCGATGCGTTCGAGGCCGGCGGCGTCGAGGACCAGCAGCTGCGAGGCGTCCTGCTTGAGATCGGAGACCACGGTGAGCAGGTAGCCGTCGTCCTCACCGGTCGCCCCGGCGGCGGGGACGAAGACGGCTTCGCCGGGCATCCGGGCGTCGCCGACCTGCCGGATGCGGCGGGCACCGGTGACGCGGTCGTACTTGACCACCCCGTAGCCGCCGAAGCCCTTCTCGTCGGGGAAGGCGACGGCGTACTGGTAGCGGTTCTCGGCGCCCAGGTACGCCTCGTTGAGGGTCGGGAACTCCACGGGCAGGTCGTCGACGATGCGCTCGTCGACGCTGCCGGCCGCCAGGTCGATCACCCAACGGCGGGTGTAGGAACGGGAGACGGGCTCGCTGCCGCGTCCGGGAGCGCCGATCCACCAGTTCCAGGAGAGCCGGAATCCGTCCCGGTCCACGGTGGGGCCCTCCAGGACGATGCGGCCCTGGCCGTCCTCGTAGGCGTTGGCGACGTGCAGCATGTTGCCCGGTTCGACCGAGAACCAGCGGACCTGCCGGGCGCCGTCGTTTCCGCGCGGCATGACGCCGATCCGGGCGGGCTGCTGGTCGTCCCAGCCGTAGGGGATGCCGGAGTGGTCGGTGGGGTCGAAGGTGACGTTGCCCTCGACGAAGACCACGTGCCGGCGGGTGATGGCGAAGTCGTGCTTCAGCGCGCCGGTCGCGCCGGGGACCTCGGCGCTGTGGACGATCTCGCCCTTGGCGTCGGCGACGTAGTACGTCAGGAACGGCGGGAGGGGCGAGGACCCGAAGAAGTGGAGCTCGCCCGTCGCCGGGTCCTCCTTGGGGTGCGCGGTCATCGCGGTGCGCAGCTTGCCGCGGAAGTCGTAGGCGCCGACGGTGTCGAGCTCCCGGGTGAGTTCGAAGGGCAGGTTCGCCTCGCAGAGGGCGAGCAGCCGTCCGGCGTGCTCGATCACGTGGGTGCCGGCGGCGCTGGCGGTGAGGTCGGGCCCGCGTTCGGTCATGTAGGGCGCGCCGTCCAGGGCGGGGGTCCGGACCCAGCGGTTGCGGTACCACTCGGCGCGGCCCTCGCGCAGCCTGATGCCGTGGACCATGCCGCTGCCCTTGAACCAGTGGGTGGGGGTGACGCCGGGCTTGGGGTTGTGGCCGTTGCGCAGGAGCCGGCCGGTGAGTTCGGTGGGCAGGGTGCCCTCGACGGTGAGGCCGGTGACGGCGACCTCGTCGGTGACGGGGGTGAAGTGGCCGGTCAGGTACGGCTTCGCTGTGGTCATGGCGGGAGTCCTTCCGGTGAAGTGCGTTGCGTGTGAGGGGAGTTGCGAGGGGATCTGTGTGGGAGAGGGGTTGAGCTGGGCGGGCGCGGGTCCCGGGGGAGTCAGGCGGTTCGCGGGTCGGGCGCCGGGAGGGGAGCGGCGGTCACGGCCCTCAGGCCGGCGGTCCGGGTGAGGAGCAGCGTGAGGAGTGCGGTGGCCGCCGCGACGGAGGCGGAGACGGCGAAGGCGGTCCGGTACCCGGCGGTGAGGGCCTCCAGGTGGGGCCGGTGGGTGGCCGCGTGGGCGGTCACGGATCCGGCCAGCGTGGTCAGGACGGCGAGGCCGATCGCGCCGCCGACCTGGCGGGTGGTGTTGACCAGTCCGCCGGCCAGTCCGGCGTCCCGGGGCGGGACGCCGTCCACGGCGAGGGCGGTGAGCTGGACGAAGGCGGTGCTCAGGCCCAGGCCGATCAGGATGCTCGGCCCGAGGACGTCGGTGAGGTAGCTGCCGTCGGTGTCGATCCGCGACAGCCACAGCAGGCCGGCGGCTTCGGTGAGCAGGGCGGCGATCACGGTCGTGGCCGCGCCGAGGCGCCGGGAGACGCGCGGCGCCAGGGCGGCGCCGATCATGTTGGCTGCCGCGAGCGGGAGTTGGCCGGCTCCGGTGGCCAGCGGGCCCGATCCGAGGACCTGTTGCTGGTAGAGCGGAAGGAAGAAGAACAGGGCGATCCACACGGAGCCCAGCAGCGCCATCAGCAGGTTGCCGGTGGCCACCCGGCCGGTGCCGAGCAGCCGGGGCGGTAGCAGTGCGTTCGGCCGGCGGAGCTCGATCACGGCGAAGACCGGGAGCAGGACGGCGGCTGCGCCCAGGGCGCCGACGACCCGGCCGTCGCTCCAGCCGGCGCCGCGTGCGGTGGTCAGGCCCCAGACCAGGCAGGTCAGGGCGAGGGTGACGGTGGCGGTGCCCAGCAGGTCGAACCGCGCCTCCTCCCGCCCGTCCTTCTGCCCCGACCCGCTCACCTGCCCGCTCGCCTGCCGGGGCGCCGGCGGTACGAGGGCCGCCACGGCGGCCAGGACCAGCGCCGACCCGAGCGCGACCGCGTGGAAGATCCAGGGCCAGCCCCGTGCCTGGGTGAGCACACCCCCGAGCAGGACGCCGCCCGCTCCGCCCGCGCCGGAGACCGCGCCCCACACCCCCAGGACCCGGCCGCGCCCGGGGCCGGAGGGGAACTGCTCCATCGCCAGGGCGAGCGCGGCCGGGGCGATCGCCGCCGCGGCGAGGCCCTGGGCGGCACGGGCGCCGATCAGCACGTCCGAGGTGGCGGCCAGTCCCGCCGCCGGCGAGGCCGCGGCGAACAGCGCGAGCCCGGCGAGCAGGACCCGGCGGCGGCCGAGCAGGTCGGCCGCCCGGCCGCCCGCCAGCAGCAGTGCCCCGAACGCCAGACCGTAGGCGTTGACCACCCAGGTGACCGCGCCGTCCGAGAGGCCGACCCCGGCGCGGATCTGCGGCAGCGCCACGTTCACGATCGAGGTGGCGAGCATGACGGTGAACTGGGCCGCGGCGAGCGCCGCGAGCGCCGCTCCCGGCCGGGGGGACCGGCCTGCCGCCGGCTCCGTCTGCGTGCGTGCAACGTTCATGACGCACAGACTCGGGCCGGTCGCCGTCCACCTTCCAGGCCCGACGGGCGCGGGGACTGTCCACTCCTGTCCGCACCTGTCCACCGGATCCGGGCGGGGTGCGGACGTCCTCAGCGGGGGCCGTGCAGCTCCTGCTGCCACAGGGCGTCGCAGAGCAGGTCCAGGCCCTGGCGCAGGTGGCGCCGGTAGGTGCCGTACGGGAGGCTCAGGCGCCGGGCGGCGGCCTCCTGGGTGGGGGCGCCGGAGAAGTACCCCGCCGTCAGGGCCTCGCGGGCGCGCACGCCGCGCGGGTCACGGGCGAGGTCGTCCACCGTCCGGCGCAGCAGGGCGCGCAGCTCCCCGACGGGGTCGGCGGAGTCGGCCGCCAGGCGGGCGCGCAGCAGGGCGCAGGCGGCGAAGGCGTCGGTGTCGCGCCAGTGCGCCAGGGCCTCGCGCACGTCCTGGTCGAACACGCCGCGCGAGACGCCCGACGGCCCGGCCCGGGTGGGCACGGCCGTGGCCGATATGAGGTGGCGGAGCCAGATCTCGACGGGCACCTGGCGCCAGTCGACGCCGAACAGGCCGTAGGTGTGCTCGCCGACCCGCGGCCGGGCGCCGGTGTCGGCGAGGCTGCCCTTGACGCGCGCGGCCCAGGTCTCGGCGTCCCGCCAGACGGCGAAGCCGTAGGCGCGGCCGCGGGCACGGGCCGACTCCGCCTGGGCGCGGGAGCTGCTCAGGTCGATGACGCGCGAGGGCACCTGGTACCGCTCCGGGTAGACCGAGAAGCGGCTGATGCCGATGTGCTCGCCGGGCCGCACCGGCGCGGTGGCGTCGGTGTACTCCCAGGCCGCCGCCACGACGGGGTCGGCGGCCAGGTCCTCGGGGTCGGCGGGGGCGGGCAGGGCGAGGCGGGCGGTGAACGCCACGACGCGGCCCGTGCTCACCAGGCGGTAGACGCTGAAGGACTGCGGCTGGCGTTCTGCCCAGTAGCGGACCAGCTCGGCGGAGGCCGGGCCCTCGGTCTGCTCGGCCATCCGCAGGACGACGTCGAGGTCGTCCGGGTGCAGGGGCCGGTCGTGCACCTCGTCCTCGCGGGACCAGGTGCGCAGCCGCGCCACGATCTCCCCCTCCCGGAAGAGGTGGAAGAGTTCGTCGGTGACGGTCCAGACCCGTTCCTCGGGCGCCTCGCGCAGCAGGCGCAGGTACTCCTCGGCCAGTCGCCGGCGCATCGCCACGAAGGCGTTGGGGGCGCGCCAGCGCAGGTCGGCGGCGAGGGTCTCGCGCGCGGCGTCGTGCGGGTGGAGCCCCCGGTGGGTGGACTCCATGAAGGGCAGGTCCCTGAGCCAGGTGAAGAGCGGGTGGGCGTCCTCGTCGGGCAGCACGGCGGCGAGCAGTTCCTCGGAGGTCGAGTAGGCCTGGGCCGCCACCTCCAGCGCGCGGCGGTGGGCCGCGGTCGGTACCTCGCCGATCAGGCCCGACAGCAGGGTGCGCAGGACGTCGGCCGACGGCGCCCAGACGTCCTCCCGGCTCCAGTCGGCGGCCCTCGCGGCAGCCGCGAGGGACAGGGCCAGTGGGTTGCCTCCGGCGAAGCGGAGGACCCGCTCCCGCAGTTGGGGCAGGACCTGCGCCGCGGTCAGCAGGCCGAGGGCCTGCTCCTCGGTGAACGGCTCCAGTTCGCAGACGTGCAGGAGTCCGGCCCAGGCGGGATCGGCGGTCCACTGGGGCTGCGGTGCGAGGCGGCCCGCCAGGACCACCAGGGTGTCGTCGGCGGCCCCGGGCAGGAACCGCTGCCAGAGCCAGCTCTCCAGCCACTGGCAGTGCTCGAAGGAGTCGACGACGAGGACCGTGCCGGGGACCTCCAGGAGGGGAGCGGCGGCGCGCCGGAAGTCGTCCGGGTCCCGGCTCGCGAAACGGCCGTCGAGTTCCAGCACCGGCCGCTCCGCCGCACGGGCGCGGTCGGCCATGCACCGCAGCAGTGTCGACTTGCCGATGCCGCCCGGCCCGGACACGTAGAACGCGAACGGCGCCGGCGGATCGCCGGCCAGGGCCTGGGCGAAGCGGCCGAGTTCCTCGTCCCGGCCGATGAAGGCCCGGACGCGCGCGTTGCTCAGTCGCTCTCCGACGGACGCCATGACGGCTCCTCTCCGCGGGTGGTGGTCGTGGTTCGGGACGGCCTCGTGGTCGTGGTCCGGGAAGGCCCCGGCCGGTGGGGAGCCGGGAGCGGGAGGGGCGTTCGGCCGGGGACGGCGGCGCCTTCGTGCACGGGGGTGAAGTCCAGGGACAGGGCGGCGGGGCCGCGGGTGTACAGGCCGGTCTCCCGGTAGCGGGAACCGGGGCTGTGGCGGACCCGGTCGAGCAGCGGGAGCAGCAGCGCGGCCACGGTCTCGATCTCGGCGCGGGCGAAGGCCGCGCCGACGCACTGGTGGAGCCCGGTGCCGAAGGCCAGGTGCTGGGCGGCGGCGGTGAAGGAGCGGGCGGTGCCCAGGTCCGGGCGGTGGAGGTCGAAGGTGTCCGGGGCGTCGAACGCCTCGGGGTCGCGGTTGGCCGCGCCGATCAGGCAGAAGACGGTGGCGCCCGCCGGGACGACGGTGCCGGCGAACACGGCGTCCCGCTCCGCCTGGCGGGGGACGAGCTGGACGGGCGGGGTGTAGCGCAGGGTCTCGGCGATCGCGGCGGGCAGCAGGGCCGGGTCCCGGCGGACCTGCGCCATCTGCTCGGGGTGGTCGATCAGGTGCTTGAAGAGGTAGCCGAGGGTCTTGTCGGCGGGCTCGACGGCGGCCACCAGAACGTTGATGATCAACGCGGTGACGTCGCGGGTGCTCATGGTGATGCCGTCGAACTCGGCCGTGCAGAGCGTCGAGATCAGGTCCTCGCCGGGGTGACGGCGTCGCTGCTCGATGACCGGGACGAGGTAGGCCTCCAGCTCCAGGGCGCGGGCCAGGCAGTGCCGGCGGCGTTCGTCGGTGAGGGTGACGGCGGTGACGAACTCCCCTATCCCGCCGAGCCAGGCGGCGACCTTTCGCCAGTCCTTCCGGTCCAGGCCGAGGATCTCCAGCGTCACCTGGACGGCGAAGGGCTTGCCGAAGTCGTTGACGAGGTCCATCCGCCCCCGGGGGAGGAAGGGTGCGACGAGCTCGGCGGCGTTGGCGCGGATGGTGCGCACCTGGTCCTGCAGGGCCTGTCCGGTGAAGCCCCGGACGACGATCTTTCGTTTGGCGGTGTGTTCCGCCCCGGTCATCTGGGCGAGCACCGGACCGCGCATCACCGGCTCGGCGCGGACCTGCAGCGTCTCGGTGGTGAACGCCTCATGGTCGGTCAGCACCCGCTTCACGTCCCGGTGGCGGGAGAGGAAGTAGCTGTCGACCGCCGGCTCGTAGTGCACCGGTGACCGGTCCCTCAGCCGCGCGAAGTGCCGGTGGGGCGCGGCGGCGAACTCCTCGGACAGGATGCTGAAGCGGGGATCGACCATGGCGGGGGCGGTCCTCTCGGGAAGCGGGTGCACGGGGAGCGCCGGAGCGGCAGGGCTCGGGTGACGGGGGCCGGGTGACGGGGGCCGGGTGACGTCGGCTCGGGTGACGGTGACGTGGGTGACGGGGCTCGAACGGCGGCGGCTCGGCGGCGGCTCGACAGCGGCTCGGCGGTGAGCACTCCGGCCGGGGCGGTCGGCGGCGTTCGGCCGGTGAGGATCCCGCCGGGGCTTTCAGGCGGGCGGGAGACCGCGCGTGGTTCTGCGGCGACCGGGGCCGGGGTCCGGGGGAGGAAGGGGAGCCCGGTCGGCAGGGGAGAGACGGCGCGCCCGGCCCGCCGGTGCGTGCCGGGGGCGGTGTCCCGCGGCTCCGCGCACCGTGCCCGGACGACAGGGATCCAGTCCCTTGGTCGTGGCCGGGCAGGCAACTCGCGCTCTGGGCACCGTGGTCGGTTCCTACGTCGGGATCGGGGCGGCCGATGGGATCCACCGTCAGGATGGCTCGACGCCGACCCGCCCTGAGATTGACGTGGGCACTATAACCCGAAGGCCGATCGGCCGGACGGCGCCCGATCCGGGGAGCGGACGGTTCGTCCTGGAAGGATGACGGGATCGTCGGTGTACGGTCGCGGGGCTCGTGGCGCCCGGCGTCGGTATCGCGGCGATGTGCCCGGTCCCCGGTCGTGCGCCGGGTCGGTGCGGCCCGGCGGGGCCCGGTCGTGCGGCGGGCCGGGCGCTACCGGTCCGGCTTCCGGTGGCGCCCGGTTCCCTTGCGCAGCAGCGGTACGGGGGTGTCCGCCTGGGGGAAGACGGTGGCCGGCCCGGCCGCCTCGTCGGGCCGGACGATCAGCGGGTACGCCTCGGCGTAGCTCTCCGCCACCGCGACCGGCTGCCAGGCGAAGCCGTCCCACTCGACGACCAGTCTCGGCACGTCGCGGAACAGGTGCGCCCCGCGACGCGGCCCGGGTGCCAGCGTGATCGCGTCGCGCGTCCCGGGGGCCCGTCGGCGGCGTGCCCGCCGCGCGTACCACTCGGCCAGCGGCTCGTCCTCGGCGTCCATCGCCGCCTCCCTCGGGGATCGGTCGGGGACGGCCAGTCTTCCCGATCCGGATCGGGCGGACGATTCCACGATCGGGTGAAATCCCCTGGGGGATCAGACTCCTGACGCCAGCTTCAGCGTGAGCACCCCCGCGATGATCGAGGCGAAGGAGAGCAGTTTGGGCAGTGTGATCCGCTCCTTGTAGATCAGCGCGCCGAGGACGACGGTGCCGATCGAACCCAGCCCCGTCCAGATCGTGTACCCGACGCCGACGTCGAGGGTGCGGAGGGCGAGGCTCAGCGTGTAGATCCCTCCCGCGGCGGCGGTCAGGGTGAGGACGGAGGGCCAGAACACGGTGAAGCCCTTGGTGGCGTTGGTGCCGAGGGCGAAGACGATCTCGAAGACGACGGCGATCGCGAGGAAGGCCCAGGCCATGACGGTGCAACTCTCTCTCGTGGGGCGGTGCGGGGTGTGGGGCGCGGAGCGCGGGGGCGGTGCGGGTGCCGACGGGGCGGTCAGCCGGTGGCGACGGTGGCCGCCGGGGCCGGTGCGGCGGGCTGCTGCCCCGCCTGCCCGGCCTGCTGCCCCGCCGCTCCGGCGGCAGTGGCCGTCCGGCCCGGCCGGTCGGCCAGCTTGAGGCCCAGGACGCCGCCGATGATGAGCACGAAGGCGACGGCCTTTCCGGCGTTCATCTCCTCGTCGAAGATCAGGGTGCCGAGGAGGACGGTGCCGACCGAGCCGATTCCGGTCCACACGGTGTAGCCGACGCCGACGTCGAGGGTCTTGAGGGCCAGGCTGAGGAAGAAGATCCCGCCGGCCGCGGCGCCTGCGGTGAGCAGGGACGGGCCCAGCACGGTGAAGCCGTGGGTGGCGTTGGTGGCGAGGGCGAAGACCACCTCGAAGACCGAGGCGATGAGCAGGTAGATCCAGGCCATGGGAAGGACCTCTCGGGGCTTAGTTGTTGCATGTATGTGCAAGTACATCGACCTGGGCAAGAGCATGCATGTACAAGTAACATCGTGTCAACCCGTTTCGCCCCGCCCGCCAGACCCGCCCGCCAGACCCGCAAGGCCAGGGAGCGCCCGATGTCCACCCGACCCAGCCCAGCCGCCCCCGGTGCGGTCCCCGACGCCGCCGGGCCGCCCGCCGACACCCGGATGTGGGGCCGCTTGACGGCCCTGCACGCTCAGGTCGAGGGCCGGCTCGCCACCGTCCTCCAGCGCCGGCACGGACTCGGCCTCTCGGAGTACCGCGCCCTCGGCCTGCTCGCCGAGGCGCCGAAGAGCGAACTGCGGATGCAGGACCTCGCGACCGGGCTCGGCCTCAACCAGAGCTCCGTCACCCGCCTGGTCGCCCGCCTCAACGCCGCCGACTTCACGTACCGGGACCTCTGTCCCGACGACAGGCGCGGCGTCTACACCGTCCTCACCGAGGCCGGCCGCGCCCGCCACGGCGAGGCGCGCACCACCTACGAGGAGAGCCTCACCGCCGCCCTCGACGAGGCCGCCACCGCCACCCCCGACCTCGTCCCGCTGCTCGCCGCCGCCCGCGCCTCCCTCGGCTGAGCTGGGCCGGAGCGGGGCCGGGGCCGGGCCCGGGGCCGGGGCCGCTACCGCACCGGGAGACGGCGCGGCCGCCCGCCCCCGTCCGGTACGGAGTCGTGCGGCCGCGTCGTCCGGGTGCCCGCCACCCGGTGGCGCTCGGTCCGCGCCCCGCCTGCTTCCCGCCCGCTCCCCGCCTACTCGCCGCCGCCGAAGCGCTCGGCCCAGGCGGCCAGGTCCTCGTCCGTGATCTTCGCGAACAGCACCGGCGGCACCGTGAACGGCGTCCCGGCCGGCACCGCGTCCAGCGCCCGCGCCTCCTCCGCGCTCACCCAGCCGCGGGTCCGCGCGGGGGCGTCGGCCGGCAGCGCGAACGCCCCGCGCATGGCCTCCGCCGCCGTCGGGACGAACGGCTCCGAGACCACCGCGTACAGGTGGATCAGGTTCATCGCCGTCCGGAGCGTGAGGGCCGCCGCCTCCGGGTCGGTCTTCACCTGGAGCCAGGGGGCCTTCTCGTCGAGGTACGCGTTGCCGGCACTCCACAGCGCCCGCAGACTCTGCGTCGCCTTGCGGAAGTTGAGGGCCTCCAGCTGCGCCTCGTAGTCGGCCAGCAGCTCGGCGATCTGCGCCCCCAGTCGCTCCTCCGGCTCCGCCGCGGCGTGCCCGGCCGGCACGTCGTCGCCGAACCGCTTGCGGCTGAACGAGAGCACCCGGTTGACGAAGTTGCCGAGAGTGTCGGCGAGGTCCTTGTTGACGGTCGAGGCGAAGAGGTCCCAGGTGAAGCTGGAGTCGTCCGACTCGGGCGCGTGCGCCATCAGGAAGTAGCGCCAGTAGTCGGCCGGCAGCAGCTCCAGGGCGACGTCCGTGAAGATGCCGCGCTTCTGGCTGGTGGAGAACTTCCCGCCGTAGTACGTCAGCCAGTTGAAGGCCTTGACGTAGTCGACCTTCTTCCACGGCCGGCGCGAGCCGATGATCGTCGCCGGGAACATCACGGTGTGGAACGGCACGTTGTCCTTGGCCATGAACTCGGTGTACCGGACGGTGTCGTCCGCCTCGTACCACCAGGACCTCCAGTCCCGGGTCCCGCCGTCGGCGGCCGCGTCCGACCACTCCTTGGTGGCGCCGATGTACTCGATCGGCGCGTCGAACCAGACGTAGAAGACCTTGCCGGCGGCTGCCAGCTCCGGCCACACGTCGGCCGGCACCGGGACGCCCCACTCCAGGTCGCGGGTGATCGCCCGGTCCTGGAGGCCCTCGGTCAGCCACTTGCGGGCGATCGACGAGGCGAGCACCGGCCACTGGTCACCGTGCTCGTCGACCCACTGCTCCACCTGCTCGGTCAGCTTCGACTGGAGCAGGAACAGGTGCTTGGTCTCCCGCACCTCCAGGTCCGAGCTGCCGCTGATCGCCGACCGGGGCTCCAGCAGGTCCGTCGGGTCCAGGACGCGCGTGCAGTTCTCGCACTGGTCGCCGCGCGCCTTGTCGTAGCCGCAGTGCGGGCAGGTCCCGACGATGTACCGGTCCGGCAGGAAGCGCCCGTCGGTGACCGAGTACACCTGGCGGATCGCCCGCTCCTCGACGAACCCGTTGGCGTGCAGCTCGCGGGCGATCTCCTGGGTGATCTCCCGGTTCTGCACCGAGGAACTGCGCCCGAAGTGGTCGAACGACAGTCGGAAGCCGTCGTACACCGCCTTCTGCCGGTCGTGCGCCCGTGCGCAGAACTCCGCCACCGGCAGCCCGGCTTCCTGGGCGGCCAGTTCGGCCGGCGTGCCGTGCTCGTCCGTCGCGCAGATGTACAGCACCTCGTGCCCGCGCTGCCGCAGGTACCGGGAGTAGACGTCCGCCGGCAGCATGGACCCGACCATGTTGCCCAGGTGCTTGATCCCGTTGATGTAGGGAAGGGCGCTGGTGATCAGGTGCCGAGCCATCCTCGGATGCTCCGATTTCTCCCGCACGGACCCCTACCCCGGAGTGCCGTGACAGGCGCAGGGTTCTGGGGCCGCGACGGGAGGCCGGCACGCACGCAGGCTCCCGGGCTGCCGCACAGAGCGAGTTCCACTGTGGGCGGGCCCAATCCTAGCGAAGCTCCCCGTCGTCCTTCGCTCGTATTTACCGCTGCCCCGCCCCCCGGACCTGGACCAGCGCGTGCCGCCCGTCCGTCCGCCACGCCGTCCCGGAGCGGTCCAGCCGCGCGAGCGTTCCCGGGTCCACCCCCACCAGCACGTCCGACTTGAGCGTGCGCAGCGCCGCGACGGGCGAGGGGAAGTGGTCGACCGTGTCGGCGAACGGCGTCGTCGGCGGCCAGTGCCGGTCGCCCACCAGCCGGCGGTAGTTGAGGTCACCCTTGAGGACGGTGAGGGCCGCACCGCCGAACTCCGCCCGCAGGTCGGCGGGCATCGCGTCGTAGGGCAGCGGCGCGCAGAAGAACGGGTGCGTCCGGACGGCCAGCGTGCCGTCCTCCATCGCCCGCCGGATCCGCCGGCCCGCCGCCGTGCCGTGCAGGCGGCCGACCGCCGCGAGGACGTCGGCCATCGTCGCGTCCGACACGAAGTACGGCCGGGGCTTCACGTACAGGGCGACCCCGGCCGCGAGTCCGCTCGTCAGCAGGTGGTCGATCAGCGCGAGGTCGGGCAGCAGTTCGGGTCCGGCGTTGTCCGCCACCACGGCGACCCGCCCGCCCCGGCCCTTCTCCAGCTCGGTCCAGAACGCCGCCGAGTCGTCCACCACCAGCGCGTCCCGTACCGCGTCCCGGCCTTCGCCGGCGGTGATCCGGAACCCCAGGTCCGCCCGGTTCCCCCACAGGGAGGACACCAGCAGCTCCTGCGGTCCGTCGCCGAACCCGTCCACCGCCGCGTCCGCCAACTCGGGTGCCTTGAACGGTCCGAAGGGGTCGATCCCCTGCCAGACGCCGTCCCCGAAGTAGCCGGTGGCCTCCAGCAGCCGCCGGTAGAAGTAGCTCTCCGCCCACAGGAACGGTGCCTCGCCCCAGGGCCGCCCCCAGAGCCCCTCGCCCCAGGCCAGCCACTCGGCGCGGTCGTGCGCGTCCGCCGGCGGCGGCTCCAGTACCCCGGTGGTGCTCTCCACCAGCAGACGCTCCACTGCCGCCCGTTCCCGAGCCCCGTACGGCAGGGCCGCCAGCACCTGGCTCACCAGCCGCGGATGCCGTTCGTGGAACACCGCCCATGCGAACGACCCGGGTACGCCGCTACGAATCACCGCCACCTCAGCCACGCCGCGACCCTAACCGGCCCCGGCCCCTCCGGCGTCGGCGCCACCCGGTGCGGGGCCCGATCCAGGTGGCGGTCGACCGCTGCCCCGGCGGTACGGGGTGTCGATCAGACGGTGAACTCGCCCTGCTTGACGGCGGCGACGAGGTCCTTCCACTCCTGGTGGGTGAGGACGGCGTGGGGCGCGTCGGGGGAGCGGCCGCTGCGGACGAGGACGGCGTCCGGGGTGATGGTGACCCGGGGGCGATCGCCCGGAGCCTGCGGGTCGTGGTCGTCCATGAGTACTCCCGGGAGGATCGGCGGTGAGGGGCGGCGTGGTTCCGGAGAGCGGAGTGGTCGAACTCGCCGTGCTCGACGCCTCGGCAGTGTGGCGCGCGAGGCGGGCTCGGCGCCACTCGTGGAGGGCGGCAGGCGGGATCCCCTGACGGGGCCGTCGGGGTGCCGAGGCGGTTGCTCCGGGATCTTCGTCGGGATCTGCCGGGATCTGCCGGGGTCGTGCGGGACCGGCACCGACGGGCCGGTCCGACCTCTCCGAGCCGGTGACCGGTGCCCCGGTCCGCGGCGCCGGCGCAACCGCCGCCGGGCTCGAACTGCGGTCCGGGCGGCCTCACATGGCCGTGAAGTGCGACGCTCCCCGCCGCCGGTCCGACCGGGACCGGAGGTGGCTCGAACGGGTGGGCGGGGGCTTGACCTCGTCGCCGCTTTGGCCGATGACTGGGGTGTGGAACTCATCGGGCTTTGTGGCAGGGCGGTTCGGGCCGTGGCGGCGGTCGATCGCTGATGGCTGTCGTGCTGCTGACGGGACTGCTGGTGTCGGTGCTCTTCGTCGGCGTGGTGGCGCAGATCATCGCGAGCCGTCAGCAGCGGGAGAGGCGCTCCGGCGGAGGGGACTCGGCCTCCGGCCGCTCCTCCACCGGCCGACAGGAGGAGGCGCTGTCGCGCCGACTTCCCTCGGGGCGGGGGCGTTCGCACCGGTAGCTCTCGGTGGAACGCCGCGCCGGGTCGTGAAACGGCCCACCACCGGCCGGTGTTGAGACCTTCTCGCCCGTTCGCCCCGCGCGCCCGCGCGCCCGCTCGCCCGCTCGCCCGGTCGGCCCCGGGCCTTGCGCGGTCAGCCCGCGGCCAGCCGCTCCTCCAGGCGCACACGGGCCGCGGGCCACTCCTCCCTCAGCATCGAGAAGTACGCCGTGTCGCGCCAGACCCCGGTGTCGCGCCGCTTGTCGCGGCGGTGGATGCCCTCGAACGTGGCGCCGAGGCGCAGGATCGCGTTGCGGGAGCGGTCGTTGAGCGCGTCCGTCTTCCAGAACACCCGGCCCATGCCGAGTTCCTCGAACGCGTACGTGAGCAGCAGCAGCTTGGACTCGGTGTTGAGGCCGGTCCGCCACGCCGACCGGGCGTTCCAGGTGCCGCCGATCTCGACCAGTTCGTTCTCCGCGCTGAAGTCGTAGAACCCGGTGATGCCGACGGCCCGCCCCGAGGCGAGGTCGACGGCGGCGAACTTCACGGCCGTCCCGGCGGCGACCTCCGCGAGCCGGAGGTCGAGGATCGCGCCGAGCTCCTCCTCGGTGGTCGGCGCGGCGAACGGGATCCAGCGCCAGACGTCCTGGTCCCGGCCGACGGACGACCACAGCTCGGTGAGGTGGCCGCGGCCGAGCGGCTCCAGGCGCACGTGGCGGCCGGTGAGCGTGACGGGGGCGGGAAGCTTCGCAGTCATGATCGAAAAATAGCGGGCGAATGCACTAGATGCAATGCCCCTTTGTCCTAGTGCAAACTCGCAAGGGCAAAGGGGAGCCCTGCGGACACGAGGTCCGCAGGGCTCCCCTCAGCCGGTGGCGGGTGCTCAGACGAACGAGTTGATCTGGATCGTCTCGTACCGGCCCGGGCCGACGCCGATGGCGGAGATGGGGGCGCCCGACATCTCCTCCAGCGCCTTCACGTACGCCTGGGCGTTCTTCGGCAGGTCGCCGAAGGTCTTCGCCCCGCTGATGTCCTCGTTCCAGCCCGGCAGCGACTCGTAGATCGGCTTGGCGTGGTGGAAGTCCGACTGGTTGTACGGCAGCTCCTCGACCCGCTGCCCGTCGATCTCGTACGCGACGCAGACCGGGATCTGCTCCCAGCCGGTCAGCACGTCGAGCTTGGTGAGGAAGAAGTCGGTGAGGCCGTTGACCCGGGTCGCGTAGCGCGCGATGACCGCGTCGAACCAGCCGCAGCGGCGGTCACGGCCGGTGGTGACACCGCGCTCGCCGCCGATCCGCCGCAGGGCCTCGCCGTCCGCGTCGAGCAGCTCGGTCGGGAACGGGCCCGAGCCGACGCGGGTGGTGTACGCCTTCAGGATGCCGATGACCCGGTCGATCTTGGTGGGACCGATGCCGGCGCCGGTGCAGGCGCCGCCCGCGGTCGGGTTCGACGAGGTCACGAAGGGGTACGTGCCGTGGTCGACGTCGAGCAGGGTGCCCTGGCCGCCCTCCAGCAGGACGACCTTGTTCGCCTTGAGCGCCTCGTCCAGCACCAGCGTGGTGTCGGCGAGGAACGGCTTGATCTTGTCCGCGTAGCCGAGGTACTCCTCCAGCACCAGCTCGGCCGGGATGGCGCGGCGGTTGTAGAGCTTGACCAGCAGCTGGTTCTTGTCGTGCAGCGCGGCTTCGATCTTCTGCTGCAGGATCGACTCGTCGAAGAGGTCCTGGACCCGGATGCCGACGCGGTTGATCTTGTCCGCGTAGGTCGGGCCGATGCCGCGGCCGGTGGTGCCGATCCGGCGCTTGCCGAGGAAGCGCTCGGTGACCTTGTCCAGGGTCCGGTGGTACGGCGTGATCAGGTGGGCGTTGCCCGAGATCAGCAGCTTGGAGGTGTCGATGCCGCGCTCGTTCAGGCCGCTGAGCTCGGAGAGCAGCACGCCCGGGTCGATGACGACACCGTTGCCGATCACCGGCGTCACGTTCGGGCTGAGGATGCCGGAAGGGAGCAGGTGCAGGGCATACTTCTGGTCGCCGATGACCACCGTGTGACCGGCGTTGTTGCCGCCCTGGTAGCGGACGACGTAGTCGACGGAGCCGCCGAGGAGGTCCGTCGCCTTCCCCTTGCCCTCGTCTCCCCACTGAGCGCCAACGAGCACGAGTGCCGGCACAGGCGTACACCCCTTCCGGTTGGGGCATCCTGCGTAGGCCGCAGTCTGCCCCGAGATAGACGAAGCCCCTGGCGCAATAGCGCAAGGGGCTCTTGCACCGAGAGATTACCTGAGGAAGGACCGGTTGTGTCGTCCCTGTCCACGCCCGCAACCGGCGGCCCCGAGCCGCTCCTGCTCCTCCTCGACCCGGCGGCCCGGCAGACCGACGGCGAGTCGGTGCGGATCGCGAAGGACGTTCTCTCCGGTGGGGCGGACGTCAAGGTGGCGTGCCCGGAGAGCCCGTCCGAGCTCGACCGGGTGCTTTCGCACCGCGGCCGGAGGCGACCGGTGGTGATCGGTTCCGACCTCGCGTTGCAGCGTGTGCTCCAGGCCCTGCACCGCCAGCGTGAGCTGGGGGCGGACGCGGTGGGCATGGTCCCGGTGGGCCGGGCGGACGGACTGGCGGCGGCGCGGGCGCTGGGTGTGCCGGGGGCTCCGGTGGCGGCGGCGCGGGCGGTGCTCGCGGGGGCGCCGCGCAAGCTCGACCTGCTGGTGGACGACGGCGGCGGGGTGGCGCTCGGCGGGGTGCGGATCCCGGGAGGCGGAACCCGTCGCCCGGTCGGCCGTTCGAGCGGCTGGCGTTCGCTATGGGCGAAACTGGCTGCGGCCGAGCAGGGGACCGTACTCACGCCCGAGGCCGGGGCCGAGAGCAGGGGCGAGCAGGGCGCCCGGGTGCGGGTCGAGGCGGACGGCCGGCTGCTCGCCGACGTCCACCACCCGGTCCGGGCGGTCCAGGTGACGCTGCCGTCCGGCGAGGCGCTCGGCGAGGGCGTCATGGAGATCGTGGTCCGCACGCCCGGCGCCCTGGTGCGGGTGCGGGCGGCCAGTGTCTCGGTGGTCGGACGCGGCTTCGGGTACGAGGCCGACGGCCATCCGGTCGGCCCCGTCCGGGCGCGCACCTGGACGGTCCACCCCGGCTGCTGGGGCCTGCTGCTGCCGGCTGCGTAGTCGCCGCGGAGCGCAGCGCTACCCGGAGGACACCCGGCGTCATCGAACGGCCCGGGTGAGCAGGCTCACGTTGGGCGAACGGCGGCCGAACGTGCGGCGAAGGGTCGTCCGTGCACGGAATGCGCCAACGGGCGCGAACCGCAAGGCCAACCGGGTGCGCGGGGAATGCGGGGCCGCCGAAATCCACCGTGGGTAAGGGGTTTTGTCTACGCGCGTTACCGACCGACCGCCCGACAATCCCGTCCTCCCGGTTCCGGAAGCCTGTGCCAACTGCCCTAGACTCGAAGGCGTGCCACGTGGTGACGGAAGACTCAACCACGATCTTCTTCCCGGTGAGAAAGGCCCCCAGGACGCTTGCGGCGTCTACGGTGTCTGGGCTCCCGGCGAGGAGGTCGCCAAGCTCACGTTCTTCGGCCTTTACGCCCTGCAGCACCGCGGTCAGGAATCCGCGGGCATCGCAGTGAGCAATGGCTCCCAGATTCTCGTCTTCAAGGACATGGGACTCGTCTCCCAGGTCTTCGACGAGGCCTCGCTGGGGTCGTTGCACGGGCATATCGCCGTCGGACACGCCCGCTACTCGACCACCGGTTCCTCGGTCTGGGAGAACGCCCAGCCGACCTTCCGGGCGACCGTCCACGGTTCGCTGGCCCTCGGGCACAACGGAAACCTGGTGAACACCGCCGAACTGGCGGCCATGGTCGCCGAACTCCCCGGTGAGGAGCACGTCTCCCGCTCCGGACGCTCGGCGGCGACCAACGACACCGACCTGGTGACCGCGCTGCTCGCCGGTCACCCGGACCTCTCCATCGAGGAGACGGCCAAGCTCGTCCTGCCCAAGGTCAAGGGCGCCTTCTCGCTCGTCTTCATGGACGAGCACACGCTCTACGCCGCCCGCGACCCGCAGGGCATCCGCCCGCTGGTGCTGGGCCGGCTGGAGCGCGGATGGGTGGTCGCCTCCGAAACGGCGGCACTGGACATCTGCGGCGCCTCCTTCATCCGCGAGGTCGAGCCGGGCGAGCTCATCGCCATCGACGAGAACGGCATGCGCACCTCGCGGTTCGCCGAGGCCCGGCCCAAGGGCTGCGTCTTCGAGTACGTCTACCTGGCCCGCCCGGACACCTCCATCGCCGGCCGCAACGTGCACCTCTCCCGCGTGGAGATGGGGCGCAAGCTGGCCGCCGAGGCTCCGGCCGACGCCGACCTGGTGATAGCGACGCCCGAGTCCGGCACCCCCGCCGCGATCGGCTACGCCGAGGCCAGCGGCATCCCGTACGGCTCCGGCCTGGTGAAGAACGCCTACGTCGGCCGCACCTTCATCCAGCCCAGCCAGACCATCCGCCAGCTCGGCATCCGGCTCAAGCTGAACCCGCTGCGCGAGGTCATCCAGGGCAAGCGCCTCGTCGTGGTCGACGACTCGATCGTCCGCGGCAACACCCAGCGCGCCCTGGTGAAGATGCTCCGCGAAGCGGGCGCCGCCGAGGTCCACATCCGGATCTCGTCGCCGCCGGTGAAGTGGCCCTGCTTCTTCGGCATCGACTTCGCCACCCGTGCGGAGCTGATCGCCAACGGCATGACGATCGAGGAGATCGGCCGCACGCTCGGCGCGGACTCGCTCTCCTACATCTCGATCGACGGCATGATCGAGGCCACCAAGCAGCCGAAGGACCGGCTCTGCCGGGCCTGTTTCGACGGCGAGTACCCGATGGAGCTGCCGGATCCGGCGCTGCTCGGCAAGCTCCTGCTGGAGGCCGAGATCAAGGGCGGCCAGCAGCAGCCGGCGGTCCGCGGCAAGCCGACCAGCGGCAGCGACCTGGACGGCGTCCAGTCGCTGCTCGGCGGGGCGGGCGCGGCCGACGCGCTGCGCCGCCCGTAACGACCCGACGGTGGGGTCCCGGAACCCCGGGGCCCCACCGCTGTTCCGACCCCCACTGACCCGAGAGGGCCGCACCGCAGTGACCACGAACCAGAACGGCGCCACCTACGCCGCCGCCGGCGTCGACATCGAGGCGGGCGACCGCGCCGTCGAGCTCATGAAGCAGTGGGTGAAGAAGGCGAGCCGGCCCGAGGTGGTCGGCGGCATCGGCGGCTTCGCCGGGCTCTTCGACGCGTCCGCCTTCAAGCGCTACGAGCGGCCGCTGCTGGCCTCGGCCACCGACGGCGTGGGCACCAAGGTGGCGATCGCCGCCGCCATGGACAAGCACGACACGATCGGCCACGACCTGGTCGGCATGGTCGTCGACGACCTGGTGGTCTGCGGTGCCGAGCCGCTCTTCATGACCGACTACATCTGCGTCGGCAAGGTCGTCCCGGAGCGGGTCGCGGCGATCGTCAAGGGCATCGCGGAGGGCTGCGCCCTGGCCGGCTGCGCCCTGGTCGGCGGCGAGACCGCCGAGCACCCGGGCCTGCTCGGGCCGGACGAGTACGACGTCGCGGGCGCCGGCACCGGTGTGGTCGAGGCGGACGCGCTGCTGGGCGCCGAGCGCGTCCGGGCCGGCGACGTGGTGATCGCGATGGCCGCCTCGGGCCTGCACTCCAACGGCTACTCGCTGGTCCGTCACGTGCTGCTGAACGAGGCCGGCTGGAAGCTGGACCGCAAGGTCGAGGAGTTCGGCCGGACCCTCGGCGAGGAGCTGCTGGAGCCGACCCGGATCTACTCGCTGGACTGCCTGGCGCTGACCCGGGCCACCGAGGTCCACGCCTTCTCGCACGTCACCGGCGGCGGTCTCGCGGCCAACCTGGCCCGGGTCGTCCCGGACGGCCTGCACGCCCGCCTGGACCGCGGCACCTGGACCCCGCTGCCGGTGTTCCAGACCGTCGCCCGGGTCGGCGGGGTGGCCACCCTGGAGATCGAGAAGACGCTCAACATGGGCATCGGCATGGTGGCGGTCGTCCCGCCGCACTCGGTGGACGTGGTGCTGTCGATCCTGGAGGACCGCGGCGTCGAGTCCTGGCTGCTGGGCGACATCGTCGAGCGGACCGACGAGCACGACGGCGGCGCGGCGCTCTACAACGCCTACGAGGGCTTCACCGCGGGCTGAGCACGGAACCGGGCGAAGGGGCCCCGCCGGGCGGCACGCCGGCGGGGCCCCTTCGCGTACCGGTGCCCGTGCGCCGGGGTACGCGAAGGCCCGGGCGGGTGCCCCACGAGCCCCGGGGTGCGCCGGGAGCACGCGGGAACGCCGAAAACCGGCCCGGTGCACTGGGCACCGAGGCCGGTCTGGTCAGACTGGGAGACTACGCGCGCCGGCGGGCCTGCGAAGGCCCGGTACCCGACTCGGTGTCGTCGTCCTCGCCGTCATCGGCGTAACGAGCCGCGTACTCCGCGTAGGGGTCGTCGTCCTCGTCCTCTTCGATCGGCTCCGGCTCGATCGGGGAGGTGGAGGGCGATACGCCCAGCTCGCTGGAGAGACGATTGGCGTCGAACCCGCCGCTGTTGTACTTCAGCTCGCGGGCGACCTTCGTCTGCTTGGCCTTGGCCCGGCCGCGCCCCATGGGTCGACCCCCTCAACGATGGGGCTCACGGCCCCGAGTCTGACACGTGTTCATGATCAAGAGCGGCCTGCCCGAATGGGGAGAACCGTCCCTTGGAGCATTAACGGTACCTGTTTCTGCCGCTGGACGGTACGTCGTCAGTGTGACGTGGCGCGCACCGGCCGCACCCGCGACCGGGTCGTCCCAGGTCAGGGGAGGTTTTGCGGCTTTCTGCACGCTGTCCGGAGGTGTCTCAGGTCCGTTGTTCCCGGATCGATTATCCCCCCAAGGGGGACGTTGGATCACCCGATCGGGCGCAGAAGTGAGAATCCGGTTCCACATTGTGATGCGCGGGGGACGGAAGTGGACGCCCCCCGCGCACCGCGGGTCGACCCGGTCCGGCCGGGTGCCCGGGATCAGCCCCGGCGGGCGGCCGGCAGCAGCACCGAGCGCAGCGCGCTGATCTCGCGCATCCGCTTCTCGGCCAGGCGGTCGGCGGCGACGGCCGGCGGCACGCCGTCGGAGGCGGCCCGGGTGAAGATCTCCAGGGTGGTGTCGAAGATCTTCGTCGCCTTGTTCTTGGCGCGGTCGAAGTTGAAGCCCTCGATCTCGTCGGCGACCTGGATGACGCCGCCGGAGTTCACGAGGTAGTCCGGGGCGTAGAGGATGCCGCGGTCGGCGAGGTCCTTCTCGACGCCCGGGTGGGCCAGCTGGTTGTTCGCGGCGCCGCAGACGACGACGGTGCCGAACTCGCCCAGCGCCGCCACCGAGTCGTCGGTGAGCGCGCCGCCGAGGGCGCAGGGGGCGTAGACGTCCAGCTTGGCTTGGAGGAGCGCGGCGGTGTCGGCGACGACCTCCACCTCCGGGTGGGCCGCCCGCACGCGGTTGACGGCGGTCTCCGAGACGTCGGTGACGACGACGGTGGCGCCGTCCGCGACCAGGTGGCCGACCAGGTAGTGGCCGACCTTGCCGACGCCCGCGACGCCGACGCGCTTGCCGCGCAGGGTCGGCTGGCCCCAGCGGGCCTGGGCCGAGGCGCGCATGCCCTGGAAGACGCCGAACGCGGTGAGGATGGACGAGTCGCCCGCGCCGCCGTTCTCGGGCGAGCGGCCGGTCACGAAGCCGGTCTCGCGCGCGACGACGTCCATGTCCTGGACGTAGGTGCCGACGTCGCAGGCGGTGATGTAGCGGCCGCGCAGCGACTCGACGAACCGGCCGTAGGCGCGGAGCATCGCCTCGTTCTTGTCCTTGTTCGGGTCGCCGATGATGACGGCCTTGCCGCCGCCGAGGTCGAGCCCGGCCAGCGCGTTCTTGTAGGACATGCCGCGCGAGAGGTTGAGGGCGTCCTCCAGCGCCGCCTCCTCGGAGGCGTACGGGAAGAAGCGGGTGCCGCCGAGGGCGGGGCCCAGCGCGGTGGAGTGGACGGCGATGATCGCCTTGAGCCCGGAGGAGCGGTCGTGGCAGAGCACGACCTGCTCGTGGCCGTCGCCGTTGGCGCCGTCCTGGGAGGTGCCGAAGATCCTGCTGAGCACGCCGGGTGCGGGGTGCGTGGCGGATGCGGTCTGTACGTCGGTCACTGTGGTGACTCCAGTAATTCCGAGGCCCGCTGCTGTGGTGCGGGCGCGTAGGGCGAAGCGTAGCCGCGGGAAAGCCGCCGATCCGCCCCCTTGGCGAAGCTCGGGCCGGTTGTCCGATGGGTGAGACGGGCCGGGTGGGAGGGGCTCCGCCGGTTCGACCGGCGGGCGGTCCGGACCAGGCCCGCCCGTGGCCCACCCGCGGCCCGGACCAGGCCCGGAGCCGTTCCGGAGCCGCTCCCGGGGGCCGTCCGCGAACGGTTCGGGGACGGTTCGGCGGCGACGCGGGAGTGCGTCCGCGAACCGCACCCTCCCGGCCGGCGGGGCCGCGTGGGACCATGCAGGACGTGACCGTCGTACGCACCTCCGTGCTGCCGCCCTACGCCGCGCACCTGCGGGTCTACGAACCGCTGGCCGCGTACCCGGAACCCGAGCGGGCGCACTGGCAGGCCTACGCGGCGGAGCACGGGCCGGACGCGGCGGAGGCCGGCCGGTCGGTCGCGGCGGCGGTCCTGGACGAGCAGCGCTCGGCGCTGGCCGAGGTGGTCGGCCGGACGCCGCGGGCGCTGCCGGAGCGGGAGAGCGAGCGGGCGTTCGTCCGCGCCGTGGACGGGGTGCTGTACGTCTGTCCGTGGGCGACCAGGCTGCGGAGCTGGCAGGCGCTGGAGGAGCTGCGGGCGGGGGCCCCGGTGGCGCTGGTGGACACCGCGCTGCCGCAGGCGACCCGGGAGGCGGCGGAGGCGGACCGGGAGCGCTGGCGGGCCGAGCACCCGGACGCCCGGCCGTGGATCCTCACCAGCCGGTGGGAGGTGCCGGTGCGGTGGTTCCTGCCGTTCGGGGAGGAGGACCGGTGCTTCGTCCCCGCAGGAGTGGGAGAGGGGGAAACGGGGGAACGTGACGGGGAGGGGATCCGGGGGGACACGGCGGCGCTCTTCTACCTGACGCCGATGGCGCAGGCGCGCCGGCGGGTGGCCCGGGCGTACCGGGCGCTGCGCGAGGCGGTGCCGGAGGGGGAACTGGTGCGGGGGGCGGAACAGGTGGGGCGGTGGCTGGAGGAGTTCCATCCGCGGTCGTTGGTGGAACTGGACTACGGGGGGCTGGTGCACCTGCTGGGGCCGGAGCGGCTGTCGGCGGACCGTTCGGCGGGGGAGCTGGAGGACGGGCTGCGGGCGCTGCGGGCCGGGGAGGCCGCGGAGGCCATGAGGGCGTACGAGGAGCTCACGGTGCGCTGGCGGCGGGTGCTGGCGCTGCGGTACGCGAACTAGGCGGGCCGTCCGGCTGAGGGGCTGTCACGGCAGGGCCCTCGGGGTGTCGGCGGTACTTGTAAGACTGTAAGAGTCCTACGGCCCGTCCTGCATGACCAAGGTCCTGGTTCGGGTCAATACCTGTCGAACGTGACACTACTCACCGTTGACGCGAACTAACCCCTATGTGCAAAAATGGGACAACCAGCCCAACTTCACGTGAGCGTGCCCACTTTTGGGTGGTTCTGGAGCCGATGCGCGCTTTGCGGGAAAACGGGGGGTCTGGTCCCCTCGTAACCGAATGTCACTATTACGTGACTGCCCGTTATGGGGTGGTCCATCGCCATCCGTCGGCCTTGAACCCGTGAGGGGTCAATTTTGGCGGTTTGGTCGATAGGGCTGGACGGATGGTGTAGTTGTAGACACCAGGACAAGCCGTTCGTCCTATTACCGACTCGGCCCGTCTATGCCATTTCGGGCATCGCGGGCCAAGGTGCAGAATTTGAAGGATAGAACCGCCCTGGTTCGGTTCTCCCGAGGAGGCCGCTCATGACCGCTCGTACCCCTGATGCCGAACCTCTGCTGACGCCGGCAGAGGTCGCCACCATGTTCCGCGTGGACCCGAAGACCGTGACGCGCTGGGCCAAGGCCGGCAAGCTCACGTCCATTCGCACGCTCGGCGGTCACCGCCGCTATCGCGAGGCGGAGGTGCGCGCCCTGCTGGCCGGTATTCCGGCTCAGCGCACCGAGGCCTGACGGGCCGAAGGCGCAAGGCTCTTCGAAAGGGGCCGCTTACCGGACTCCGCCGGGTCCGGTAAGCGGTCCCTTTCTTTGTTTCTACACGTCTGTCGTGGTGGCGCCACCGCCCGGAATGTTGAACTCCGGATAACGATTTGAGGTGGATGGGGTGGGGGGGATTTACTGTTAATGGCAGTACAATTTTACATATTAAATTAGCGCCCTCCCGGAGAGGCGTTCGAACGGCCGGTTCCCGGAGGGGGTGGGTGACGACCATCACACACACGGTCACTTGTGGTCTAGACCTGGACCGGGTAATGGGGCGTCAGACAAAAACGAGAGGCCCGGAACCAAACGGTTCCGGGCCTCTCGACTACGGCGATCCCGACGGGACTTGAACCCGCGACCTCCACCTTGACAGGGTGGCGAGCTAACCAACTGCTCCACGGGACCAGAGTGTTCTGATCTCGTTCACTCGCTTGCTGCGCTGCGAACAAGACAGACTGTAGCCCATGGTGGGCCCCCAGGTCGAACTGGCTCCTGGGGACCCCGGCCCGCTGAGCTGGGGCGGGCTCAGAGCGACGCCCGGGCGGCCTCCATCGCCTTCATGATCCGCTTCTCGGAGACCGGTGACGGCGTGCCCAACGACTGGGCGAAGAAACTGACCCGCAGCTCCTCGATCATCCAGCGGATCGCCCGCACCTCCTCGGAGGGCTGCTGCCCGGCCGGTACGGCCGCCAGCAGCTCCCCGTACGCCTGCTGCACCTGCTGGACCTTCAGCAGCTGCTGGGAGTCCCGCTGGGGGTGGTTGGGCAGCGCCTCCAGCCGGCGGTCCACCGCCAGCAGGTACCGCTTGAGGTCCGGCAGCCGCTGCCAGCCGGTCGCGGTCACGAAGCCCGGGTGCACCAGCGAGGCCAGGTGCAGCCGGATGTCGTTCACCGCGCCCAGCAGCACCGGACTGCTCACCGACTTCAGGCGGTTCGACGCCTTGTGGAAGGCGATCAGCGCGGTGGCCGACTTCAGGGTGGTGTCCGCCGACAGGTCGTACAGGTCGGCCCGGACCTTGTCGTGCAGCGAGCCGAACGCCGCCTCGTCCCAGGCCGGTCCGCCGGCCCGGGCCATCAGCCGGTCGGTCGCGCAGGCCACCACGTCCTCGAAGAGGGCCGGGATCGAGCCGTGCGGGTTGTAGGACAGCGCGAGCTTGGCCTGATTGCCCAGCCGGCCCTGGATCGACTTGGCCGGCGAGGTGGTGGTCAGCGCCAGGAGCCGCCGGGTGCCCGCCCACATCGCCTGCGCCTGCGCCTGCGGGGTGTCGAACAGCTTGATGCCGACCGTGTCGCCCTCGTCCACCAGCGCCGGGTAGGCGCGCAGCGAATGGCCCCGGGAGCGCTGCTCGAAGGTGCGCTGGAGCACCGGCAGGGCGGACGGCCAGGCGGTCAGCCCGGACTGCTCGATGCCCTGCCCGGAGGCCGCCGAGGAGAGGGTCTCCTTCAGCTTCGGCTTCAGGCTCAGCCGCAGCTCCTCCAGGTCCTTGGACTCGGCGAGCTTCTTGCGGCCGTCCACCACCCGGAAGGTCACCTTGAGGTGCTCCGGGACGCGCTCCTCGTCCCAGGCCTCCGGCGGGACCGTGATCGCCGTCATCCGCTTGAGCACGTGCTCCAGGGTCGGCAGCAGGGGCTCCTGCCGTTCCCTCAGCTCGCGCAGCGCCGCCTTGGCGAAGTCCGGGGCGGGCACGAAGTTGCGGCGGACCGCCTTGGGCAGGGACTTGATCCAGGCGGTGACCAGCTCCTCGCGCAGGCCCGGGATCTGCCAGTCGAAGCCCTCGGCGGTGACCTGGTTCAGCACCGGCAGCGGGATGTGGACGGTCACGCCGTCCGCGTCGCTGCCCGGTTCGAACTGGTAGGTCAGCTTGAAGCGGAGCTTGCCCTGCTGCCAGTAGTCCGGGTAGTCGTCCTCGGTGACGCCGTCCGCGGCGTCGTTGATCAGCATCGACTTCTCGAAGTTGAGCAGGTCCGGCTGCTCGTGCCGGGTCTGCTTCCACCAGGAGTCGAAGTGCCGGGTGGAGACGATCTCGTCCGGCAGCCGGCTGTCGTAGAAGTCGAACAGGGTCTGGTCGTCGACCATGATGTCCCGGCGACGGGCCCGGTTCTCCAGCTCCTCGACCTCGCTGAGCAGCTTCCGGTTCTCCGCGAAGAACCGGTGGTGGGTCTCCCAGTCGCCCTCGACGAGCGCGTTGCGGATGAACAGCTCGCGGCAGAGCTCCGGGTCGATCCGGCCGTAGTTGACCTTCCGCTGGGCGACCACCGGGACCCCGTAGAGGGTGACCCGCTCGTACGCCAGCACCGCGCCGGACTTCTTCTCCCAGTGCGGCTCGCTGTAGTTGCGCTTCACCAGGTGGGCGGCCAGCGGCTCCACCCACTCCGGCTCGATCTTGGCGTTGATCCGGGCCCAGAGCCGGGAGGTCTCCACCAGCTCGGCGGACATCACCCAGCGCGGGGGCTTCTTGAACAGGCCGGAGCCGGGGAAGACCGCGAACCGGGCGCCTCGGGCGCCGCCGTACTCGCGCTTCTCCACGTCGTACAGGCCGATGTGGGAGAGCAGGCCGGCCAGCAGCGACTGGTGGATCCGGTCGGCGTCCGGCTCGGCGTCGTCGTGCGGCTCCTCGATGGTGACGCCGAGCTGCTTGGCGACCGTGCGCAGCTGGGAGTAGATGTCCTGCCACTCCCGTATCCGCAGGTAGTTGAGGAACTCGGCCTTGCACATCCGGCGGAAGGCCGAGGAGGACAGCTCCCGCTGCTGCTCGCGCACGTACCGCCACATGGCGAGGAAGGCGAGGAAGTCGGAGGTCTCCGAGTTGAACCGGCGGTGCCGTTCGTCGGCGGCCTGGCGCTTCTCGGCGGGACGCTCGCGCGGGTCCTGGATGGAGAGCGCGGCGGCGATGACCATGACGTCCCGGACGCAGCCGTTGCGGTCGGCCTCCAGGACCATCCGCGCCATCCGCGGGTCCACCGGGAGCTGGGCCAGCTTGCGGCCGAGCGGGGTGAGCCGCTTGCGGACGTCCTTCTCCTCCGGGTCGAGCGCGCCCAGCTCGTGCAGGAGGCTGACGCCGTCCTTGATGTTGCGGGAGTCCGGCGGGTCCAGGAACGGGAAGGCGGCGATGTCGCCGAGGCCGGCGGCGGTCATCTGGAGGATGACCGAGGCCAGGTTGGTGCGCAGGATCTCGGGGTCGGTGAACTCGGGGCGGGAGAGGAAGTCCTCCTCCGAGTAGAGCCGGATGCAGATGCCGTCCGAGGTGCGGCCGCAGCGGCCCTTGCGCTGGTTGGCGCTGGCCTGGCTGATCGCCTCGATCGGGAGGCGCTGGACCTTGGTGCGGTGGCTGTAGCGGGAGATCCGGGCGGTGCCCGGGTCGATCACGTACTTGATGCCGGGGACGGTGAGGCTGGTCTCGGCGACGTTGGTGGCCAGGACGATCCGGCGGGAGCCGGAGCGCTGGAAGACCTTGTGCTGCTCGGCGGAGCTCAGCCGGGCGTAGAGCGGCAGGATCTCGGTGGACTTCAGTTTGAGCTTGTCGAGCGCGTCGGCGGTGTCGCGGATCTCGCGCTCGCCGGAGAGGAAGACCAGGATGTCGCCCGGACCCTCCGCCTGCAGCTCCCGGGCCGCCTCGCAGATCGCCTGGATCTGGTCGCGGTCGCGGTCCACCTCGTCGCCGTCGCCGTCCGGGTCGGACTCGTCGGTGACCGGCTGGTAGCGGACCTCGACCGGGTAGGTGCGGCCGGAGACCTCGACGATCGGGGCCTCGCCGAAGTGCCGGGCGAAGCGCTCCGGGTCGATCGTCGCCGAGGTGATGACCACCTTGAGGTCGGGGCGGCGGGGGAGCAGCTGCTTGAGGTACCCGAGCAGGAAGTCGATGTTGAGGCTGCGCTCGTGGGCCTCGTCGATGATCAGGGTGTCGTACTGGCGCAGCTCGCGGTCGGTCTGGATCTCCGCGAGCAGGATGCCGTCGGTCATCAGCTTGACCAGCGTGTCCGGGCCGACCTGGTCGGTGAACCGGACCTTCCAGCCGACGGCCTCGCCCAGCGGGGTCCGCATCTCCTCCGCGACCCGCTCGGCCACCGTGCGGGCGGCGATCCGGCGGGGCTGGGTGTGGCCGATCAGGCCGCGTACGCCGCGGCCGAGCTCCAGGCAGATCTTCGGGATCTGGGTGGTCTTGCCGGAGCCGGTCTCACCCGCCACGATCACCACCTGGTGGTCGCGGAGGGCTTCGAGGATCTCGTCCTTCTTCTGGCTGACCGGCAGCTCGGCGGGATAGTCGATCGCGGGCACGGCGGCACGGCGGCGCTCGACCAGCAGCTCGGCGCGCTCGATGTCGCCGGCGATCTCGGTGGCGATCTGCCGGCGGGCCTCGGGCTTGCGGACCTTGCGGGCACCCTCCAGCCGGCGGCCGATGCGCACCTGGTCGCGCAGGGTCAGCTCGGGCAGGCGCGCGGCCAGCTCGCCGATCCCGGGCCCCTGGTCCTCGGTGGGGGCGTCGGCGGGCTGGACTGCGGGAGAACTCACGGCGGGCATCCCTCTAGGTTCGCAAGGAGATGCGGTGGAGCGCACCTCGGTTTTCGAGCGACTCCAGTGTCACAGGGGACGGCGGTCCGCTGCCAACGACGGCCCGGAAGCGGAACAGGGCACGGGGCCGGGGAGGGCTCCCGGGACTGCTCCGGGGACGGCCGTGGGGCCCGTCCGGACTGCTCGGACGGGCCCCACGGTGCGACGGGCGGTGCGGTGCGACGGGCGGCGCGGGTCAGTCCTGCGCGATGAAGTCGCTGACCAGCCGGACCCACTCGGCCGGCTTCTCGTAGACCACCACGTGGCCGCTCTCGATCTCGGCGTAGGTGCTGCCGGGGATCGCCTCGGCCAGCTCGCGGGTCAGCTCGACCGGGACGGTGGCGTCCTTGGCGCAGCCGATCACCAGCGTGCGGGCGGTGATCCGGGGCAGCAGCTCGCGGATGTCGGCCCGGAGGTTGAGGTCGATGTGGCGCAGCGCGCCGTCGGTGGGCTGGTTGCCCTTGATGATGCCCTCGACGACGCCGTGGTCGAGGCTATTGAGGTGGTCGCGGCTGAACGCGGTCAGCGTGCCGAACCGGCCGAAGGCGTCGGTGTCGGCCCTGGTGCCGAGCCAGGTGGTCATGTGGTTGCGCAGGTACGCGTCGTCCGGGCGGGTCCAGCCGGCCGTCAGCACCAGGCTGCGGACCAGGTCGGGCCGGGTGGCGGCGACGGCGGCGGCGACCACGGAGCCGAGCGAGAAGCCGACCAGGTCGACCGGGCCGTTGCCGGCCTCCTCGATCACGCCGATGATCTGCTCGGCGAGCAGCTCGACGGTCAGCTCGCCGCCGTCGTCCTCGGTGTCGCCGCAGCCGGCGTAGTCCGGCAGGACCACGGTGCGGGAGCCGGTGAAGTCGCCGGCGAGGTGGCCGAAGGTGCCCGCGGCGCCGAAGCCGGTGCCGTGCACGAAGACCAGACCCGGGCCGGAGCCGTCCACCTCGTAGGAGACGCGGGCGCTGGGAGTGGAGACGATGGGCATGGTGGCGGTTCTCCTCGGAGTACGAGTGGGACAGGTGGGTGGGCGGGAGGTACGGGTGCGGGCGGGCGGGGTCAGGCCAGGCTCTCGGCCGGGGTCTCCTTGACGGCCGCCGCCCGCGGGGCGCGTTCGAAGCCGAGTGCGACCAGGATCAGGGCGACGATCCCTCCGGTGGCGACCAGCACGGCGGTGCGCAGACCGTCCGTGGTGGCGGTGCGGAACGCCTCGCCGGTCAGCCCGGAGGTGCCGGCGTTGGCGATCGCGACCAGGACGCCCAGCCCGACCGCGCTGCCGACCTGCTGGCCGGTGGAGACGATGCCGGAGGCGATGCCCTGCTCGTAGGGGTGCACCCCGGTCGCGGAGGCGGAGAACATCGTGGTGAAGATGACGCCCTGGCACAGGCTGAGCACGACCAGACCGGGCAGCAGCGAGACGTAGGAGCCGTCCGGTTCCATCGCGAACGCCATCACGGTGGTGCCGAGCGCGCCGAGGACGAAGGACGCGACCAGGGTGGTGCGGGCGCCGAACCGGGTGGCGAGCCGGCCGCCCAGCATGGAGCCGAGGAAGCCGCAGGCCATCGGGATCAGGAAGGCCACGCCGGTTCGCAGCGCGCTGTACTCGTGCACGGTCTGGAAGTAGACGGTCAGGAAGTACAGCAGGGTGCCGAAGGAGGCCATGAAGAGGAAGGTCGTGACCACGCCGGTGGAGAGGTTGCGGTTGCGGAAGAGCCGCAGCGGCATCAGCGGGTCGGCGGTGCGGGCCTCGATCGCCAGGAACGCGGCGACCAGGGCGAGGCCCAGGACGGCGGTGGTCAGCACCAGCGGCGAGGTCCAGCCGGAGGCGGGTGCCTGGACGAGGGTGAAGACGACCAGGGTGGCGCCGGTGGTGGCGGTCAGCGCGCCGGGCAGGTCGAAGGAGCGGCCCTGCTCGCGGGGCCCGTCGGCGCGGATCAGCCGGGGGGCGAGCAGGGCGGCGCCGCCGGCGAGCGGCACGTTGACGTAGAAGACCGCCTCCCAGCCGAAGGCGGAGGTCAGCACGCCGCCGGCCAGCGAGCCGATGATCATGCCGCTGGCGCCGGCCGCGGCCCAGACCGAGAGCGCCCGGTTGCGTTCGCGGCCCTCGGCGAAGCTGGTGACCACCAGGGCGAGGGTGGCGGGGAAGAGGAAGGCGCCGCCGAGCCCCTGGAGGGCGCGGGCCGCGATCAGCAGCCCCTGGGTCGTGGCCAGTCCGCCGATCAGCGAGGAGCCGGCGTACAGCAGCAGCCCGAGGACGAACATCCGGCGGCGTCCGAACAGGTCGGAGGCGCGGCCGCCGAAGAGCAGGAAGCCGCCGAAGGCGACCGCGTAGGCGCTGACCACCCACTGGAGGTTCTGGGCGGAGAAGCCGAGGCCGCTGCCGATCTCGGGGAGTGCCACGTAGACGATGTTGTAGTCGACCGAGACGATCAACTGGGCGAACGCCAGCAGGGCCAGGAGGAGACCCGAATGACGCGGCCCGGACGCATGGTCGGCGCCGGCGGACGGGGGCATGGGGGGCGGCCTTTCGGGGACGGGGGCGCGGCGGACGGGGCGTCACGGACCGTGCCGGGGAGCTGTCTTGGGTACGGCTGTGGACGGGGCTGTGGTCGGGGCTGTCGTGGGCGGGGCGTCACAGGTCGGGTCGCAGGACGACCCGGCGGCCGTTCAGCCCGCCCTTCTCCAGCCGCCGGTGGGTCTCGGCGGCGGCGTCGAGCGGGAGGTTCTCCAGGGCGCGCGCTCGCAGCCGACCGGCGGCGAGCAGGCGGTTGATGGTGCCGGCGGCTTCGGCGAGCTCGTCGGTGCGGGCGTGCGAGATGACGAACCCGCGGATCGAGCCGTCCTTCATGTACAGCTGTCCGGCGGGCAGTTCGGGGCGTGAGCGGGCGCCGGCGAGCAGCACGATCCGGCCGCGCGGGGCGAGCAGGTCGACGGCGGTGGCGAGGTCGTTGGTGCCGGAGGTGTCGAGGTGGACGTCGACGCCGCCCGGGCAGGCGGCGCGGATCCGGTCGGTCAGGTCGGGTGCGCGGTAGTCGAGGACCTCGGTGGCGCCGAGGTCCCGGCAGTGGTCGGCGTCGGCCGCGCTCGCGGTGGCGACCACCCGGGCGCCGGCCTCGGCGGCCAGGACGACCAGGGCGCCGCCCACGTTGCCGCCCCCACCGGCCACCAGGACGGTTTCGCCGGCCCGGAGCCCGCCGTGGGCGAACAGCGCGAGGTGGGCGGTGGCGGCCGGGTGGACCACGGCGACGGCGCCGGGCCCGTCCACGCCCGGGGGCAGGTGGTAGAGCCGGTCGGCGGGGACGACGGCCTGTTCGGCCGTCGGGCCCTGCCGGCCGCCGTGCCCGAGGCTGTTGGACCAGACCCGGTCACCGGGGGCGAAGCCGGGGGCTCCCGGGCCCGCCTCCGCGACGGTGCCCACGAGGTCCCGCCCGATCACGAAGGGGAAGGGCAGCGGGGTGCGGAAGAGCCCCGAGCGGACGAAGGTGTCGACCGGGTTGACCGAGACCGCGGCCACGTCGACCAGGACATCGGTGGGCCCGGGGACCGGCCGGGGCACCTCGCCGTAGCGGATGTCCGTGGCCGGTCCGTGCTGGGTGATGAACGCTGCGTACATGGGGCCGATCCTCCGGGAGGGACGGCCGGGCTGCGGCGGATCGCGGCATCGTTCGTCAACTCCTCTGGCTCGGAAGGAAAGGCGGAGCGGACCGGAGTGTCCCCCGACCTGACATAGATGCTACACCGATCGGTGCAATCTCTCATCTGCACCGAGTAGTTTACTTGGGTCTCGGGTCGGACCGGCGCCATCGGTCCGCTCCACAGGCTCGACACCCTCAAGGACGGAACCATGGCCACCGACCGACTCCTCGCCCAGCCGGGACCGACACCGGACGGCGGGAGCGGACAGCAGTCGCAGCGCCCCTTCACCAGCCGTCTGCCGTCGCTGACCGGCCTGCGCTTCCCCGCCGCCCTTGCGGTCTTCGCGTACCACGCGGCCCTGCCCATCCCCACCCTGCGGCTCTTCGCCGACGACAGCACCGAGTTCCGCTTCGTCGACATCGCCGACCAGGCGGGCGGTCTCGGCGTCGCGTTCTTCTTCGTGCTCAGCGGCTTCGTGCTCACCTGGTCGGCCCGCGCCGACGACACGGTCACCGGGTTCTGGCGGCGAAGACTGGTCAAGATCGTCCCGAACTACGTGGTCGCCTGGGCGCTGGCCATGGTGCTGTTCGCGAGCACCTACACCCCGGCCCGGACCGCGATCGTCAACCTGTTGATGCTCCAGGTCTGGATACCCGACTTCAACACCTACTTCAGCGTCGACCCGCCGAGCTGGTCGCTGGGCGCCGAGGCGTTCTTCTACCTCTCGTTCCCCTTCCTGCACCGGGTGTTCCGGGCCATCCGCCCCGAGCGGCTGGTGTTCTGGATCACCGGCGCGGTCGCCGCCGTCGTCGCCACCCCCGCCGTCGCCTACCTGCTGCTGCCCGACACCCCGGGTGTCCCCGGCGGGTACGAGGGCTCGGTCTCGCAGTACTGGTTCAGCTACGTGCTGCCGCCGGTGCGGATGCTGGACTTCGCGCTCGGCATGCTGGTCGCCCACGCGGTGCGCAGCGGTCGCTGGCGCAACATCGGGATGGTCTGGTCCGGCCTGCTGCTGGTGGCCGGCTACGTCGCCACCCACTACGTGCCCTACCTGTACGCGCAGCGGGCCGTCCTGGTCGTCCCGATCGCGCTGCTCATCGCGGCCGCCGCGATCGCCGACAACGAGGGGCGGTTCACGATCTTCCGCAACCGGGCGATGACCTGGCTGGGGGAGATCTCCTTCGCCTTCTACCTGCTGCACTTCATCGTGCTGACCGAGCTGCGCGACCTGCTCGGCACCCGGATGTACTCCACCGTGGAGGGTGTCGGCCTGCTCCTCTTCGCCATCGCGGCGACCGTCCTGGTCTCCTGGGTGCTGTACCGGCTGGTCGAGGCCCCGATCACCCGGCGCTTCTCCTCCCCGCGCCGCAACCGACCCGCCGTCCGGAACGACTGACAGGCCGCCCGTCGCCCGTCCGTCGACCCGTCAGGCCGTCCGTTAGTCCGTTCGTCAGACCGTCAAGAAAGCGAGCCGTTCCCATGGGCAAGATCCTCGTCACCGGGGCGACCGGCCAGGTCGGCGCCGAGGTGCTGGCGCAGCTGCTGGCCGCCGGCGCCGACGTCCGGGCCGGTGCCCGGACCCCGGAGAAGCTGGCGTCGACCACCACGGCCGAGACCGCCGTGCTCGACCTGACCGACCCGGAGACCTACGGACCGGCGCTGGCCGGCGTCGAGAAGGTCTTCCTCTACGCGGTGCCGCAGGGCACCGAGGGCTTCCTCGCGGCGGCCAAGGAGGCCGGCGTCCGGCACGTCGTGGTGCTCTCCTCGCAGACCGTGGTGGACGCCTTCCCGGTGCAGCGGCCGATCGTCGAGATGCACCGGACGGTCGAGGCGGCCGTGGTCGCCTCGGGCATCCCCCACACCTTCCTGCGGCCGCACAACTTCGCCACCAACATCCTGATGTGGGGGTGGCCGGAGTCGATCCGGGCCGAGGGGCGGATCCGCTTCCCGTACCCCGAGTCGCACAGCGACGCGATCCACGAGAAGGACATCGCCGCGGTCGCCGTGGTCGCGCTGACCCAGCCCGGCCACGAGAACCAGGCCCACTTCCTCAGCGGTCCGGCGTCGGTCACCCAGCGGGAGCAGCTGGCGACCCTCGCCGAGGTGCTCGGCCGGCCGCTGGAGTTCGAGGAGCTGACCGACGCCGAGGCGCGCGAGGCGCTCTCCCCGATCGTGCCGGTCTGGGTGATGGACGCGGTCGTCGGCTACTGGGCCGGCTCCGACGGCGTCCCCACCGAGCTGTCCGACACGGTGGAGAAGCTCACCGGCCGACCCGCCCGGACCTTCGCCGACTGGGCCCGGGACCACGCCTCGGACTTCACCGCCTGACCCCGTCCGGCCGGGTGGCGCCCTCGCGGGCGCACCCGGCCGGTGCCGGTCCGGCGCGCCGGATTCCGCTCCCGCCGCACCGGTGGGACGGACCCCGGTGGCCGGGCCACCACCGAGAGCGCCGGACGGGTGGGCAGCGCACCTTAGCGGGAGGGAGCGCGGCGCCTAGCGTGAGGACGGCGCAGCCATCCGCGCATTCGAGGGGGATCAATGAGCGGTCTCGCCCTGGGCGCCGTGGGCGCCCCAGCCCACAGCGTTCCACTGCACGGCGTTCCACTGCACGGTGTTCCACTGCACGGCCTTCCGGCCCACGGCGTTCCGGTACAGGGGGTACCGGCCCGCAGTACCGCGGCCCACGGCGTTCCGGCGGTGCGGGAGCTGCCGGGCCTCGACGCCTCGCACGACGTCCTGCTCCGGGAGCTGTGCGCCGTGCTGTTCGCCTCCCTGCCCCGCAGCGACCAGCGGCAGAAGGGCGCCCAGTACCTCCGCGGCCTGCTCGGCGCGCGCGGGCGCAAGTCGATCCGGAACATCGCCACCGTCGTCGGCGGCCAGGCCGCCGAACAGAGCCTGCACCACTTCATCACCAGCTCCACCTGGGACTGGGGACCGGTCCGTCAGGCGCTGGCCCAGCACCTGGCCCGGATCGCCCCGCCGCAGGCGTACGTGCTGCGGCCGATGGTGATCCCGAAGGCCGGTGACCACTCGGTGGGCGTGGACCGCCGGTTCATCCCGGCGCTCGGCCAGGTCCTCAACGCCCAGCAGGCGGTGGGGGTATGGGCCGCCTCGGACAGCTTCAGCGGCCCGCTCAACTGGCGCCTGCACCTGCCGCAGGCCTGGCTGGACAACGAGCCGCGGCGCAGCCAGGCGCTGATCCCGGACGAGGTGGACGCGGAGACCCTCGGCGACTGCGCGCTGGAGGCGGTGATCGGCCTGCCGGCCCGCTGGGGCCTGCCCGTCCGCCCGGTGGTGGCGGACGCCCGGGACGCGGACGGGATGCGGATGGTGCGCCGGCTGCGGGCCGAGCGGCTGCCGATGCTGGTCCGGGTCGGCGGCTCGTTCCCGCTGCTGCCGGTGGGGCCGGTGCTGACCGGCCTCCCGGCCGGCCCGGGCCCCGCCCACCAGTTGATGTCGGCGGCCCGGGAGCTGCGCCGGCCGGTGGTCTGGTCGGGTCCGGCCGGCGGGCTGCGCAACGGTCTGGTGGCCACGGTCCCGGTCCGGCTGCCCGGGCGCGGTGCCCGGTCGGGCGGGCGGGACCGGCGGGGCGGCGGGGAACTGCTGCTGCTCGGGGTGGGCGCGGCCGGGCGGCGCTGGCCGGCCGAGCTCTGGCTCACCGATCTGGTGGACCTGCCGACCGCGGCGCTGGTCCGGCTGGCCCGGCTGACCGACCGGGTGGGCCGGGACTTCGCCCGGACCGCCGACCGGGTCGGGGTGCGGGACTTCGCGGGGCGGTCGTTCAGCGGATGGCACCGGCACATCACCCTGGCCTCGGCGGCCCACGCGGTGGCGGTGCTGGCCCGGGGAGACGACCGGCGGGCGTGACGGAGGCCCGGGTGGACGGTGTCGGGGCCGTCCGTGCGCGCGGAGCGTCAGGACGGCGGTCCGGGGCGGTCCTTGCGGACCGCGCGGTCCAGCAGGACGCGACGCACCCGGCAGAGCTTGAGCGCCAGCTGGATCTCGAAGGCCCGCTCGGGTTTCTGCCAGTCCGGGCCGAGCAGTTCGCCGATCCGGTCCAGCCGCCGGGCCACCGTGTTGGGGTGGACGTGCAGCTGCTGCGCGGCGTGGGTCGGGCTGTTGCCGGTCTCGAAGTACGCCTGGAGCGTGCGGGTCAGCTCGGTGAGCCGCTGCCGGTCGTAGTCGAGGACCGGCCCGACGGCGGACTCGATGAATCCCTCGATGTCATGGTTGTCTGCCAACAGTACGCCCACGAAGCCGAGTTCACGCACAGAGGCGGCGCGGCCGACTGCGCCGAGCGAGGTCATCGCGTCCAGGCAGCGCAGCGCCTCCTGGTAGCCGTGGAACACCGAGGTCGGATCGGAGACCGGACCGGCCGCGCTGACCGTCACCGGGATGCCGAGCAGCGGGGTCAGCTCGTCGGAGACGGCGCGGGCGGCCGTCCCCGGGTCGCTGCCCGGCAGCAGCAGGACGGCCCGGCCGTTGTGGACGCGTTTCAGCCCGCTCATCCGGTGGGCGTACAGGTTGGCCCAGGTGGCGGCCTTGCCCTGGGCCTCGCCCTCGGGCCGGGCGACCACCAGGACGTGCGCGGTGGAGAGGTCGATGCCCAGGCGGCGCGCGCGCAGCGCGAGCTGCTGCGGCGGTCGCTGCGGGCTGGCCAGCAGCTCGTCGAGGAGCTCGTCCCGGACCTGGCCGGCCGGGCCGGTGTGCCCGGCCGCCCGGCCGCTCTCCAGCAGCAGTGCGACCGCCACCGCCTGCGCCAGGCCCTGGCAGGACTCCGCGGCCAGGTCGGCCCGTCCGTCGGCCGGCCGGGCGAGCAGGGTGCCCAGGTCGGTCGAGCCGGCGCAGACCGGGGCGGCCCAGAGCGGACCGGCGAGCCGGACCGGCCGGCCGGCGGCGTGGGTGTCCAGTGCGGTGGCGACCACGGTGGGCTCGTCCAGCTCGGGCAGGTCGCCGAACGAGGCGACCACCGTGCCGTCGGTGGCGTACACCCGCAGGCCGAGGTCCAGACGGCGCCCGGCGTCCCGGACCAGGGCGTGCGGGTCGCCGCCCGAGAGCGCGAGGTCGACCAGGGCGCGGTGCACCGCGGCGAGTTCGCCGGCGGTGCGGTCCGGTTCCGGTACGGGGGCCGGGCGGGAGGCCTCCTCCAGCAGCCGGGCCTTCTCGACCGCCACCCCGGCGAGGTCGCCGAGCGCGGCCATGAGGGAGATCTCGTCGGCGGTGAAGCGGCGGACCGTGCGCTCGGCGACGTACAGCACACCGAACGGGTGGGCGCGGTGGCCGAGCGGGACGGCCATCACGGCGTGCAGGCCCTCGGCGCGGATCGTCTCGTCGATCGCGGGGCTGTGCCGGATCCGCTCGTCGAGCAGGTAGTCCGGGGTCCAGAAGGGCGCAGGGTCGGCCAGGACACCGGCGCCCAGGCCGAAGCCGTCGGGCAGGGGCAGGCCGACCGCGAGCGCCCCGGTCGGGCCGTCGGTGGTGCGGATCCTGACCTGTCCGTGCTCCTCGTCGGTGGTGGTCAGGCAGGCCACGTCGGCGCCCAGCAGCAGCCGGGCCCGGCGCGTGATCACCGTCAGCAGGCCGTCCAGGTCGTACGGAAGCGCCAGGTCGCGGGCGGTGTCGGCGAGCGCGGCCAGCCCGGCCTCGCGCCGGCGGCGGCGCTGTGACTGTGTGCGTATGGAGAGACCGAGCTGTTCGATCCGGCCCAGCGCCTCCCGTTCACGGGGCGACTCACAACTCTTCCGGGCCTGCTCGACCAGCTCCGCCAGCTGGGCGGCGGGCGCCTCACTGGCCAGCAACTCCAGGACGTTGAACGCGATTGAGTCGGCCGACCGTCGCGTCATGACCTTCCCTCCCCCCAGGCCCTCCTGAGCAGAAGGAGTGCGTGACGGCCTGCAAATCGGAAGGTATGCGGGGGCGGATGTTCCCGTCAAGCACAGGTCCGGGCCGGTCGCCGGGCCACCGGTGCGGGTTCGGGCGCTCCCGGCGCCGCCAAGGTGATGGTTCGTCAAAGATCCTCAACTGCCACGGAGTCGGGCGGGTTCGCTGTCTCCCGGCAGGTCGGCCGGGCGGGCCAGCCGGGTGGCGGCCGAGGCGTGCAGGCGGAGCCAGTGGTCGACCAGCCGCGGGACGCTCTCCTCCTCCAGCCGTCGCACCACCGCGCAGTAGTCGATACCGAGCCGTCCCAGCCGGTCGAGCACCGCCTGGGCCGCCTCGTGCCGGCCCATCAGGGTGTCGCCGTCGAGGCGGAGCTTGCGGACGGCCTCGTCCAGCACCGGGCGGGTCATCGCGTGCGCGGTGCCCCAGGAGACCAGGCCGGCCACGTACCGGGCCTGCGCGGCGGCGGCGCCGGCCAGCGCGGCGTCGGTCCACAGCAGGCGCTGCGGCCGGGCGCCGGAGGCGCGCAGGGTGCGCCAGCGGCCGTCGCCGAGCCGCTCCTCGTACGCCCGGTACATCAGTCGGGCCGCCGCCTGGGCGGTCAGGCCGCGCAGGGCGAGGGCGTCCTGGGTGCCGATCGCGGTCAGCCTGCGGTCGATCTCCAGGTCGACCCGGCCGACCGGCAGCGAGGCCACCGAGGCGATCGCCGCCAGCGGCCGGCCGGCCGCCAGCGCCTGCTCCAGCCCGTCGAAGTAGGCGTCCACCACCTGCCCGTAGCGGTGCACCGAGAACAGCCCGGTCGCGTGCACGCCGAGGCCGAGACCGACGCAGTCGCGGATCGCGCCCAGGCCCTCGGGGGTGGCCGGGATCTTCACCAGCAGATTGGGCCGGTCCACCGCGCGGGCCAGCTCGACGGCCTCGGCGGTGGTCGCCGCCGGATCGTGCGCCAGCCTCGGGTCGAGGTCCGCCGAGACCAGGCCGTCGTGGCCGTGGGCGGTGCGGAAGACGTCCAGGAACTGGTCGCAGACCAGCCGCAGGTCCTGCACCGACGCGGCCCACACCGAGCCCTCCGGCGACACGTCGTGCCCGGCCAGCCGGGCCAACTGCTCGCCGTAGACCGGGTCCCGGCGCAGTCGTCCGGCCAGCAGCGCGGGGTTGGTGGTGGCGCCGCGCAGCCCGGTCTCGTCGATCAGCCGGCCGAGCAGGCCCGAGGTGGCCAGGCCGCGGTGGATCCCGTCCAGCCAGGGGGAGACGCCTTCGGCGATCAGCGGCCGCAGGTCTCGTCGACGGGGTGGGGCGGCCGGCGGTTTCTTCACTGCGGGATCACTGCTCCTCGGCTCTGCGGCGGCCCGAAAACGGTGCCGGGCACCGAGGATAGGGAGCAATTCGTGCCCGGAAAAGTGACTGCTCCGGTCAATGTCAGGTCGGGTCGAACGGGACATCTGATGAGTATTCGACGGAGTGCGACGCCACCTGACGAAGTGCCGGTAACTCCGTTGGCCGACCTGCTGTCCACCGTCAAGGATCAGCTGAACGCGTCCCCGTCCCTGAGGAGTTCGCCGTCATGACCACCATTGCCGTCGTCTACTACTCGTCGACCGGAAATGTCGCCAGGCTGGCCGAGGCGGCGGCCTCCGCCGCCGAGAAGGCCGGTGCCGAGGTGCGGCTGCGCCGGATCGCGGACCTGCCCGACGACACCTACGTGCCCGGGACCGAGGACGCCGCGCGGGAGCTGCGGGAACGCACCGCGGACGTCCCCGTGGTCGACCTCGCGGACCTGGCGTGGGCGGACGGCATCCTGATCGGGAGCCCGGTGCGGTTCGGCCTGCCGGCCGCGCCGGTCCTGCGGTTCATCGACTCCACCGCGCCCCTGTCGATCCCGGGCGGGCTGGCCGACAAGGCCGTCTCGGCGTTCACCTCGGGTTCGGCGCCGCGCGGCGGCCACGAGACCACGATCCTCGCGCTGCACAACGCGTTCTGCCACTGGGGCTCGCTGATCCTGGCCACCGGATCCACCGACCCGGTGCTGTTCCGGCCCAACAACGGCAACCCCTACGGCGCCAGCGCGGTCTCCCGGAACGTGCCCGGACAGGTCCACGAGGAGAACATCGCCGCGGTCGAGTACCAGGCCCGGCGCGTGGTCCGGGTCGCCGGTGTGGTCCGGGGCCTCGACACGCCCTAGGGCCGAGGGCCTGCCGCAGTCGCCTGCCGCAGGCCGGCCCCCAACCCGTGATGGAGATGTCAGTGGACAACCTGCTCGTGGGCCAGCTCGCCGGCCGCCCCGCCAGACAGCAGCCGGACTGGCCGAATTCCGTCGAACTCGATTCTGTCAAAAAGGAGTTGGCCGAAAGGCCCGCCCTCGTGTCGGCCGCCGACGTGCACCGGCTGCGCGCCCTGCTCGGCCAGGTCGCCGAGGGCCGTGCACAGGTGCTCCAGGCCGGGGACTGCGCCGAGGACCCCCAGGAGTGCACCGCGGGGGACGTCGCCCGCAAGGCCGGCCTGCTGGACGCGCTGGCCGGCCTCCTGAAGATCACCACCCACCGTCCGGTGGTCCGGATCGGCCGGATCGCGGGCCAGTTCGCCAAGCCCCGCTCGCACCCCACCGAACTCTGCGACGGCGTCGAACTACCCGTCTACCGGGGCCACATGGTCAACGGCCCGGAGCCCGATCCGGCCCAGCGCACCCCGGACCCGCGCCGCCTGCTGACCGGCTACGACGCCGCCCGGCAGACCATGGTCCACCTCGGCCGGCTCGCCCCCGGCGAACCCTCCGCGGCCTGCCCGCCGGTGTGGACCAGCCACGAGGCGCTGCTGCTCGACTACGAACTGCCGCTGCTCCGCCGCGACGACGAGGGCCGGCCGCTGCTCGCCTCCACGCACTTCCCGTGGATCGGCGAACGCACGCGCCAGCCCGACGGCGCCCACGTCGCGCTGCTCGCCCGGGTGGTCAACCCGGTCGGCTGCAAGGTCGGCCCGACCACGACCCCGGACGAGCTGCTCCGGCTCTGCGCCCTGCTCGACCCCGGCCGCGAACCCGGCCGGCTCACCCTGATCGCCCGGCTGGGCGCCGACCGCGTCGCCGGGGTCCTCCCCGGGCTGGTCCGGGCCGTGCGGGCCGCCGGCCACCCGGTGGTCTGGCTGACCGACCCGATGCACGGCAACACCTTCAGCCGGCCCGACGGCCTCAAGACCCGTCTGGTGGAGACCGTCGTCCGCGAGGTCGAGGCCTTCCAGCAGGCGGTCCGTGCCGAGGGCGGCACCGCCGGGGGCCTGCACCTGGAGACCACGCCCGACGACGTGACCGAGTGCGCCGACGACGAGACCGGGCTCGGCCGGGTCGGCGACAAGTACACGAGCTTCTGCGATCCGCGGCTCAACCCCGGCCAGGCCATCGCCGTGGTGGCCGCCTGGCGGGCCTGACCCGGGCACGGCAACGGGCCCCGCCCCGTTCCGTCCGGCCCGCCCCGTCCGGCCCGCCCGCCCCGCACCACTGTCCGGCACCACCTGTCCCGAACGACCTGCCCCGCAGCTGTTCCGCAGCAGCTGTCCCGCACCACCCGATCCGGTGCGGACCCGACCCGGGTCCGTCCCGTCCGACCGTGCACAACCCCCAACCCACACTGCCGGCCCGCACCCCCGGGCCGACCCCAGGGAGGTCTGGCACATGCAGAACAAGGTGGCACTCATCACCGGCGCGGCCGGCGGCATCGGCGCCGCCGTGGCCCGGGCCCTGGCCGCTCGCGGCGTCCTCGTCGCCGCCGTCGACCGGGACGCCGGTCGACTCGCCGAGCTGGCCGGCAAACTGACCGCCGAGGGCCTCACCGTCGTGGCGATCCCCGCCGACGTCACCGACAGCGCCTCCGTCGAGGAGGCCGTCGACACGGCCGAACGGAGGCTCGGCCCGCTCGACTACCTGGTCAACACCGCCGGTGTGCTCCGGCTCGGCGAGGTCCGCGACTTCACCGACGAGGACTGGCACAGCACCTTCTCGGTCAACACCGACGGCGTCTTCCGGGTCTCCCGCGCCGTGGTCAACCGGATGATCCCGCGCCGGAGCGGCGCGATCGTCACGGTGGCCTCCAACGCCGCCACCACCCCGCGCAGCGAGATGGCCGCCTACGCGGCCTCCAAGGCCGCGGCGACCCTCTTCACCAAGAGCCTCGGCCTGGAGGTCGCCCGGTACGGCATCCGCTGCAACCTGGTGGCGCCGGGCTCCACCGACACCCCGATGCTCAGCTCCATGTGGCACGACGAGAGCGGCCGTGCCGGCACCCTGGAGGGCCGGCCGGACGCGTACCGGGTCGGCATCCCGCTCGGCAAGCTCGCCGAGCCGGAGGACGTCGCGCACGCCGTCGTCTTCCTGCTCTCCGACGAGGCCGGCCACATCACCCTGCACGACCTCACGGTGGACGGGGGTGCCGGGCTCGGTGCGTAATGGCCTCCCCACTCCGGCGCGGCGGCCGGGCCTCCCGGCGATCGCCCCCTACCCGCTGCCCACCGCGGCCGACCTGCCCGCCAACACGGCCGGCTGGACGCTCGATCCGGACCGCGCGGTCCTGCTCGTGCACGACATGCAGCGCTACTTCCTCGCGCCGTTCGGCGAGGACGGCCCGCTGCTCGCCAACGCCGTCCGGCTCCGGGACTGGGCCCGCGCGCACGACGTGCCGGTGGCCTACACCGCGCAGCCGGGCGGCATGACCCCCGAACAGCGCGGCCTGCTGGCCGACTTCTGGGGCCCGGGGATGCAGGCCGCCCCCGCGGACCGGGAGATCGTCGACCGGCTCGCCCCGGGACCGGCCGACTGGCTGGTCACCAAGTGGCGGTACAGCGCCTTCTTCAACAACGACCTGCTGGCGCGGCTGCGGGCCGCCGGCCGGGACCAACTGGTGCTCTGCGGCGTGTACGCGCACGTCGGGGTGCTGATGACGGCCGTCGAGGCGTTCACCAACGACATCCAGACCTTCCTGGTGGCCGACGCGGTGGCCGACTTCACGGCCGAGGACCACCGGATGGCCCTGGAGTACGCGGCCCGGCGCTGCGCCGTGGTGCTGACCGCGGACGCGGTGACCGGGGACGCGGTGACGGGTGGCCCGTCATCCGCGGACCGGACCTCCGTGGACCCGTCGAGCCCGGACCCGTCGAACCCGGACCCGTCGACGGCCGGGGCGGTGACCCGATGAGCGAGCTGCTGGACCGGGTGCTGGCCGAGCACCCGCCGGCCTTCGCGCTGCTGCACCGCCCGGAGGCGACCGGGCCGGGCCTGGTCGACCTGCTGGTCGGCGAGGTCTCCGAACCGGCCACCCTGGCGGACCTCCCGCTGCCCGCCGACCCAGCCGACCCCGCCCTCCGTGCCGGACCGGCCGGGGCCGGGGCCGCGGAGACTGCGGGGAAGCGCCACGAAGTGCTGGCGCTGGTCCCCTACCGGCAGATCGCCGAGCGCGGCTTCGAGGCGCCCGACGACGGCACCCCACTGCTCGCGCTGACCGTCACCGAGCAGGCCGTCCTGCCGCTCGCCGAACTGTTCGCCCGCCTCCCCGACGTGCCGATCACGCTGGCCGGCGGTCGTTTCGACGCCGACGACGAGGAGTACGCGGAGACCGTCCGCCGGGTGATCGGCGAGGAGATCGGGGAGGGGACGGGCGCCAACTTCGTGGTCAAGCGCTCGTTCGTCGCCGAGATCACCGGCTACACCCCGGCCGCCGCACTCACCCTGTTCCGCCGGCTGCTCCAGCGGGAGACCGGCGCCTACTGGACCTTCGCGGTGCACACCGGGGAGCGGACGCTGGTCGGCGCCACCCCCGAGCGACACATCAGCGTGCACGGCGGGCGGGCGGTGATGAACCCGATCAGCGGCACCTACCGGTACCCGGAGCGGGGCCCCGACCTCGACGGCCTGATGGACTTCCTGGCCGACCGCAAGGAGGCCGAGGAGCTCTTCATGGTGGTCGACGAGGAGCTCAAGATGATGGCCCGGATCTGCACGACGGGCGGCCGGGTGGTCGGCCCGTACCTGAAGGAGATGGCCCGGCTCGCGCACACCGAGTACTTCATCGAGGGCCGGACCGACCGGGACCCGCGCGAGGTGCTGCGCGAGACGCTGTTCGCGCCGACGGTGACCGGGAGCCCGCTGGAGTCCGCCGCCCGGGTGATCGCCAAGTACGAACCGGGGGGCCGGGGTTACTACAGCGGAGTGGTCGCCCTGATCGGCCGTGACGCGGAGGGCGCTCGGGCGCTGGACTCGGGCATCCTGATCCGCACCGCCGACATCGACGCGGCCGGCCGGCTGCGGATCGGCGTCGGCGCGACACTGGTCCGCCACTCCGACCCGGACTCCGAGGTGGCCGAGACCAGGGCCAAGGCGGCCGGGCTGCTCGCCGCGCTGGAGGACGGCGGCCGGGGCCGGTTCGGCGCGCATCCGAGCGTCCGGCAGGCGCTGGCCGGGCGTAACCGCACGCTGGCCGGGTTCTGGCTCGCCGACGACGGCGAGGGGTCCTTCGAGCGCTCCGTCGAGCGGTCCTTCGCCCGCGCCGAGCGGTCCTTCTCCCGCGCCGAGCTGGCCGGCCGCCGGGTGCTGGTGGTGGACGCCGAGGACACCTTCACCGCGATGATCGACCACCAGCTGCGGGCGCTCGGCCTCGACGTCGACGTCCGGCGGTTCGACCGGCCGTACGCGCCGGACGGGGTCGACCTGGTGGTGCTGGGCCCCGGGCCCGGCGACCCGCGGGACACCGCCCACCCGAAGATCGCCCATCTCCGCTCCCGGGTGAAGGAGTTCCTCGCCGAGCGGCGGCCGTTCCTGGCGGTCTGCCTGAGCCACCAGGTGCTCTGCGCGGAACTCGGGCTGCCGCTGGTCCGCCGGGAGACGCCCAACCAGGGCGTCCAGCGGGAGATCGACCTCTTCGGCGCCGGTGAGCGGGTCGGCTTCTACAACACCTTCGCCGCCTCCTGGACCGGGGGAACGGGGCCGGAGGGGGCGTTCACCGTGCCCGGCGGCGCCGTCCGGGTCGCCCGGGACGCCGCCACCGGGGAGGTGCACGCGCTGCGCGGCCCGCACTTCGCCTCGGTGCAGTTCCACGCCGAGTCGGTGCTCACCCGCGACGGCGTGCGGATCATCGGCGACCTGATCGCCCACGTGCTGGGCGGCCCGTCCGCCCCGTCCGCCCCGCCCGTCCCGGCCGATCCGGGGTCCGTCCTGCGGGCCGGAACCGGCTCCTACGGCCCGTCCATTCCCGGCGCCTGACGATGCGTCGGAGCCCGGTGTCCGATCCGATCGAGGGGACAAGGATGATAACGACGGGAATTCCCGGGAAGGGTCGCACGCACACGGGAGTCGCCGTCCTGGGAACCGGCTCGTACCTGCCGGCCCGGGTGGTGAGCAATTCCGAGGCCGCCGCCCCGGCCGGTGTCACCGGGGAATGGATCGCCCGGAAGACCGGAATCGTCCGGCGCCGCCGCGCCGGGCCCGACCAGGCCGCCAGCGACCTCGCGGTGGCGGCCGGCCGGGCGGCGCTGGCGGACGCCGGGGTGGACCCGGCCGACCTCGCGCTGATCATGGTCGCCACCTCCACCCCCGACTCCCCGCAGCCGCCGACCGCCAGCGTGGTCGCCGACCGGCTCGGCGCCGCCCCCGGCACCGCGGCCTTCGACGTCAACGCGGTCTGCAGCGGCTTCGTCTTCGCCCTCACCGCCGCCGAACGGATGCTCGGCGACGCCGCCCCCGGGTACGCGCTGGTGGTCGGCACCGACGTCTACTCGCGGATCCTCGACCCCACCGACCGCCGGACCGCGGTGCTGTTCGGCGACGGCGCCGGCGCGGTGGTGCTCGGCCCGGCCCCGGCACCCGGCCGGGGCCTGCTCGCCGGGCGGCTGGCCGGGTTCGGCGCCGACCGCGGACTGATCGGCGTCCCGGCCGGTGGCAGCCGGCTGCCCGCCAGCGCCGACACCCTCGCCCAGGGCCTGCACTGGTTCCGGATGGACGGCCGCGGCGTGCGCGAGTTCGTCGAGACCCGGCTCCCGGAGGCGGTCCGGTCCTTCCTGGCCGACGCCGGGGTCACCCCCGGGGACCTGGCGGGCTTCGTCCCGCACCAGGCCAACGGGCTGCTGCTCGCGGACCTGGCCGACCGGCTCGGCATCCCCGTCGGACGGACGTGCACCACGGTCGAGGAGTACGGCAACACCGGCTCGGCCTCGATCGCCGTCACCCTCGACCGGGCCGCCCGGGCCGGCCGGTTCTCCCCCGGGGACCTGGTGCTGCTGGCCGGCTTCGGCGGCGGCATGGCGATCGGCCTCGCCCTGCTGCGCTGGTGACGGCCCCGGCCCGGGCCGGCCCCCGCTCTCCCCCCTCAGCACCCCCTCTCAGCACCCCCCGTCCGTACCGCCCGCACCTTCCCACCCGGTTCGACCGAACGACCGACAAGGAGATCACCGTGCTGGACGACGCCATGGTGGACGCGTACCTCGCCCGGATCGGCGCCGAACGGCCCGAGCGGGCCGACCTCGACGCGCTCACCCGCATCCAGGAGCGGCACGTGCTGTCCGTGCCGTTCGAGAACCTCGGCTACCACCTCGACGAGCCGATCCACATGGACGAGCAGGTCCTCGACAAGATCGTCCGCCAGCGCCGCGGCGGCGGCTGCTACGAGGTCAACCCGGCCCTCTCGTTCCTGCTCACCGCCCTCGGCTACCAGGTCGAGATCCTCCCCGGCCGGGTCCACCGGCCCGGCGGCACGCTCGGCGCGGCCCTGTGCCACCTGGCCCTGCGGGTCACCGTCGACGGCGAGCAGTGGCTCGTCGACACCGGCTTCGGCCGCAACAGCCGGCGCCCGCTCCGCCTGGCCTCCCGCGAGGTCCAGCACGACCCGGACGGCGACTTCCAGCTCGCCGACGTCGAGGGCGGCGGCTTCGACGTCCTGCTCAACGGCAAGCCGCTGTACCGCCTGGAGGACCGCCCGGTCCGCATCGAGGACTTCCGGCCGACCCTCTGGTGGTACCGCACCGCGCCCGAATCCCCCTTCCTGCAGGACGTGTTCTGCTCGCTGCGGACCGAGGACGGCCGGATCACCCTCAAGGGCAACCAGCTCTCCACGGTCGCCGGCAGCGACCGCTCCACCGAGGAGTTCGTCGGCGACGCCGCCGTCCTGGAGGCGTACAAGACCCACTTCGGGTTCAGCCTGGACCGGCTGCCCGACCAGCCGGGCGGCGGCGTCACCGCCGGCGTCCAGACGGGATGACCGCCATGACCACCAGCGAACCCCGCACCGCGACCGGGCGACCGGCGCAGCCGGTGCACCCGGCGCCCACCGATCCGGCGCGGTTGCCGGCCGCCTTCGTCGCGGCCTTCAACACCGGCGACCGGGCGGCCGTCGAGGAGCTCTTCGAGCCCGGCGCGGTCCTCGTCGACCGGCCCGGCACCCCGCTGACCGGCGACGACCGGCGCGCCGCGACCGGCCGCTTCCTCGCCCTCGGCCTGCCGATCCGGATCACCCTCCGGCACTGCTACGAGAACGGCGACCTCGCCCTGCTGATCGGCGACTACCTGATCGAGGGCGAGGGGCCGGACGGGCCGTTCCGGTCCGAGGGCACCGCCACCGACGTCGCCCGGCGCGGCGCCGACGGCCGCTGGCGCTACGCCATCGACAACCCGCCCGGCACCGACCGCTGAACCCCACCCCTGGAAGGACCGCTGTGTCTCCTGTCGACGATCCCGCCGCCGACCCGGTGCTGGACCTCCCGTTCGACGCCGTGCCCGACCCCGAGGAGTACCTGCGCGCCGCCATGCGCTGGCACTTCTCGCCCGCGACCGGCTCCCCGTTCTGGCTGTCCAGGGCCGGCTCCCTCGGCTTCGACCCGCTCACCGAGGTCCGCACCCACGCCGACCTCGCGAAGTTCCCCAACCTCGCCAACGAACTGCGCACCGCCCGTGTCGAGGACCTCGTCCCGCGCGGCTACGGCGACCGCCCCGACGTGCTCGGCGTCTACGAGAGCGGCGGCACCACCGGCGCGCCCAAGCGGATCGTGCTGCTGCGCGACTGGCTGGACCGGCTGCTCGGCTGGTCCAGCGCCCAGCTCGACGGCCACGGCGTGCCGCAGGGCGTCAACTGGCTGGTCGTCGCGCCCACCGGCCCGCACATGGTCGGTGACGTCATCAAGGCCCAGACCGCCTACCGGGGCGGCCTCTCGTTCACCGTCGACCTCGACCCGCGCTGGGTGAAGAAGCTGATCTCCGACGGCAGGGCCGCCGAGGCCGGCGCGTACGCCGAGCACATCGTCGACCAGGTCGCCTACCTGCTGGAGACCCAGGACGTCGGGGTGCTGATGTGCACCCCGCCCGTCCTGGAGCGGATCGCCCGCAGGGACGGCCTCGCCAAGCTCGTGGGCGAGAAGGTCCGGGCGATCAACTGGGTCGGCACCCAGATGGACCCGGACACCCGCCACCTGTACCGCACCGAGATCTTCCCCGACGCCGTGCTCTACAGCGGCTACGGCTCGACCATGATCCTCGGCAACGCCAGCGAGCGGCACGGGCTGACCGACGACGACCCCTGCGTCTACGACCCGTACTCGCCGTACATGAGCTTCGGCGTGATCGACCCGGAGACCGGCCGGACGGTCGACTTCGGCGAACGCGGCCAGGTGGTCATGCACCACGTCTCCAAGAGCCTGCTCATGCCCAACAACCTGGAGCGTGACCTCGGCACCAGGATCGCCCCGCTGCCCGGGCAGCTCGGCGACTCGGTGGCGGACATCGCCCCGGTCCGGGAGTTCGACAACGAGACCGTGATCGAGGGGGTCTACTGATGACCGGACCGCTGCAGCCCGCCGGGTCCCGGGAGCCGGGGCCCCACGGGGCGGACGTGCCCCCGGAGCCCGCCGGGCTCCTGCAACTGGACGCGCTCGGCCCCGGCGAGCCCTTCCGGGCCCGCCGGCGGACCGTCGTCGCCGACGTCACCGGTGCGCCGTTCGCCGAACTCAGCCTCGTACCGCGGCTGTTCGTCACCCGGGCGATGCGGGCGCTGCACGCCGCCGAGTCCCTGCCGGCCGCCGAGCGGTTCGCCGCGCTGGCCCGGGCCGGGCGGATCTTCACCGAGGCGACCATCGACGGCCTCGACCTCCCCGCCTACCAGCGGGCCGTGGCCCGGGTCTCCGGGGTGCCGATCGGCGTCGTGCGCGACGCCGTCCGGTCCATCGCCGACTCGGCCGGGAAGGCCGGCTGGGCCGCCCACCGGGCCCAGCCGGTCGGCTCGGTGAGCGACTGGCGGGACGGCGCCACCCTCGACGGCAGCGCCGTCTGGACCAGGCGCGGCGACGTCTTCGCCGTCCACGCGGCCGGCAACCACCCGGGCCCGCACGGACTCTGGCTGGAGGCGCTGGCACTCGGCTACCGGGTCGCCGTCCGGCCCTCCCGGCGCGAGCCGCTCACCCCGCACCGGCTGGTCACCGCCCTGCGGCTGGCCGGCTTCGGCGCCGACCAGGTGATGCTGCTGCCCACCGACCACGAGGCGGCCGACGAGATCCTGAACGGCGCCGACCTCGGCATGGTCTACGGCGGCGACGAGGTGGTCCGCAAGTACGCGGGCAGCACCGTCCTGCCGCAGGGCCCCGGCCGTTCCAAGATCCTGGTCACCGCGGACACCGACTGGCGCGCGCACCTGGACACCATCGTCGACTCGATCAGCCACCAGGGCGGCGTCGCCTGCATCAACGCCACCGCCGTCCTGATCGAGGGCGACCCGGCGCCGCTCGCCCGGGCGATCGCCGAGCGGCTGGCCGTCATCCCCAGCCTGCCGCCGGAGGACGAGAAGGCGGTGCTCTCCGTGCAGCCGGTGGCGGAGGCCCGGGCGATCGAGGCGTTCCTGCTGCGCCGCGCGGCCGGCACCCGGGCCTGGCTCGGCGGGGACGGCGTGGTCGCCGAACTCGGCGACGGCAGCGCGGTGCTGCGGCCCGCCGTGCACCAGCTGGACCGGCCCGACGCCGAGCAGGCGGGCATCGAGCTCGCCTTCCCCTGCGTCTGGGTGGCGCCGTGGAGCCAGGAGGCGGGCGTCGCGCCGCTGCGCAACTCCCTGGTGCTCACCGCGATCACCCGGGACGACGCGCTGTTCGACCGGCTGCTCCGGGAGCCGAGCATCAGCAACGTCTACCGGGGTGACCACCCGACGTACTGGCTCCGGCCGGGGGTGCCGCACGACGGCTACCTGGGGGAGTTCCTGATGCGGACCAAGACCGTCATCCGGGACTGAGCCCGGCGGACGCGGTACCGGGCAGTCGGGGTACCGGGCGGCCGCGGGTCGACGCGGTCGCGGGCACGGGAAGGCCCCCCGGGAGCGGGGGGCCTTCCCGTGCGGTCGCGGGAGGTCAGGATCCGACCGCCCGGTCGACCAGCGCGCCGGCCGCGCCGGTGTAGCCGGCCGGGTCGCACAGTTCGGCGATCTCCGCCGGGGTGAACCGGCCTGCCAGTTCGGCCTGTTCGACGAGGACGTCGGCCAGCGCACGGCCCTCCCGGTCCGCCGTCAGTGAGACCTCGGTGAGCAGTTGCTTGGCCACCGCCTTGCCGAGCTTCGGCGCCAGCCGGGCCGCGATCCGCTCGGAGACCAGCTGCCCGCCGGTGAGCCCGAGGTTGGCCCGCATCCGCTCCGGCCGGACGAGCAGCCCCTCGGCCAGCTCCACCGAGGTGTGCGCGGCCCCGCCGGCCAGCCGCAGGCACTCGCGCAGCAGGAGCCACTCGGCGTGCCAGGCGCCGCCGGAGCGCTCGTCCTCGGTCACCAGGCACTGGGTCAGCCCGGCGGCCAGCACCGGCACCTGGAGCGCGGCGCTGCGCAGCAGGGTGGCCAGTACCGGGTTGCGCTTGTGCGGCATCGCGGAGGAGGCTCCGCGGCCTGCCACGGCCGGCTCGACCACCTCGCCGACCTCGGTCCGGGTCAGCGACTGCACGTCCACCGCGATCTTGCCCAGCGCGCCGGCGGTGAAGGCCAGGGCGGCGGCCAGGTCGGCCATCGGGGTGCGCAGCGCGTGCCAGGGCAGCACCGGGCGGGCCAGCCCGGTCTCCGCGGCGAACGCGTCCACCAGCCGGTCGAGGTACGCACCGGCGTCGACGGCCGGGTCCGGGCCGTCCAGCCGGGCGTACTCCAGGTAGCCGGCCAGCGTGCCGGCGGCGCCGCCGAGGGAGACGGGCAGACCGTCCGCCAGGACGGCCGCCAGCCGCCGGTCGGCGTCCAGCACCAGCTGGCGCCAGCCGGCAGCCTTGAGGCCGAAGGTGGTCGGCACCGCCTGGAGGGCCAGGGTGCGTCCGGCCAGCACGGTGTCCCGGTGCTCGGCGGCCAGCGCGGCGAGCGCCCGGGCGGTGCGGTCCAGGTCGGCCCGGACCAGCCGCAGCGCCCGGGCCGCCACCAGCATCGCGCCGGTGTCGAAGATGTCCTGGCTGGTCGAACCGCGGTGCACGTACTCGGCGGCGGCCGGGTCCTCGGCGGCGACCACCCGGGTCAGCGCCTGGACCAGCCCGACGACGGGGTTGGCGGTCTCCCGGGAGGCCAGGGCCAGCGCCCGGAGGTCGAACCGTTCGGCCCGGGCGGCCGCGGTGATCGCGGCGGCGGCCGGGACGGGGACGGTGCCGAGCCCCGCCTGGGCGCGGGCCAGCGCGGCCTCGGCGTCCAGCATGGCCTGGAGCCAGGCCCGGTCGCCGACGGCCCGCTCGACCGGGGTGCCGGCGCGGACGGGGGAGAGCAGTCCGGAGTCCTGGTCGGCCTCCGCGCCGGTCCCCTGCGGTCCGGTTCCGTGCGGTCCGGTCTCCTGCGGTCCGGTCCCGTTCGCCGCGGATTCCTGCGGCGGAAGGTGGCTGTCCGTCATATCACGACACCTCTCAGGTCGGTCTCGGCCGGTTGGGGCCGCACCTCGGCCGGCACCTCGGACACCAGCGGCAGGGCCAGCACCGCGCGGGCGATCGCGTCCGAGTCGCCGAGGGTCACCGAGTCGACGCCGGGGCGGATGCCCGCGGCGGTCACCCAGTGCACCGACTCGGTCGGTATGCCGTACGCGAACCGGCGCGGGTGCGCCCGTCCGCGGGCGTCCAGCAGCCGGTAGGGCCGCTCGGTGACGGCGAGGCCGCCGGTCTCGTAGCCGTTCCCGTGCTCCCCGTCGATCCGGTACGTGGTGCACTGCTCGGTCTCCAGCAGGTGCCGCAGCAGCGGATCGTCGGTGCGCCGCAGGTCGGGTTCGGGCAGCCGGGCCTCGATCAGCACGGAGGCCCGGACCGGCTCCCCCGGCACGGTGGCGGAGTGCGCCGTGAAGGCCGGGTCCACCGGGTCGATGCGGATCTCGGTGCCCGGGCCGAGCAGTTCCAGCACCCCGGCCTCGACCAGGGCGATCAGCTGCTCGATCCGCTCGGTCGGCGGGCCGATCGAGAGGAAGGCGTTCAGCGGGGTGTACCAGCCCTCCAGGTCGTCGCGGTGCGAGCTGCCCTCCAGGCCGCTGTGGTCGACCGCGAGCCGGACCTCGTTGCGCAGGTCGCGCAGCACGTCCAGGGCGGCCTTGAGCGGGCCGCTCAGGTTGCCGGCCCGGGCCTCGGCGACGTCCTGGCGCAGGTAGTCGAGCAGCCAGTCGCGGAACTCCGCGCGGTCGGCGAACTCGCGTCCGGCGTAGGGCCGGGAGAGGCGCTCCCAGCTCCACCGCCCGGACTCCTCGACACCGTGGGCGTCGAGCAGCCCGGCCGGGTCGTCGGTGGTCAGGAACCGGTCGGTGAACTCCTCGCGCTCGGCGCCGCGCCCCCTCGCGGTGAGCAGGGCGCCGTAGTAGACGGACTCGACCTCGCGCGAGATCAGCGGCCACAGGTCGGTGGCGAACCGGGCTGGCTCGCCCCGGCGGGCGCGCCCGCGGAGCTCGGCGATCACCTCGGGGGTGAGCAGCCGGGGCAGGTAGCGGCCGTACGCGCCCTTCTCGTTCTCGCCGCGCGCGTGGTACGGGATGCCGCGCCGGGAGGTGGCGTAGAGCCGGGGCTCGGTGCCGGACGCCCGGTACACCAGCCTGCCTTCCGGCTGCCCGTCGCCCGGCTGGCCGTCGCCCGGTTGCCCGTCGCCCGGCCGGCGTTCGTCGGTGGGGCCGGTGCCGACCCGTTCGAAGCGGCCGCCCCGGCCGAGGGTGAAGAGCGCCATGTGGTCGAAGAAGTTGAGGCCCAGGCCGCGCAGCAGCACGGTCTGACCGGGCCGGACGGCCACCTGGACGTCGGCCGGGTTGGTGGGGGTGACGTAGGTCAGGTGGTGGATCCGCGCGAGGCTGGCGGTGCGGGCCTCGCGGGGCGTGAGCCGGGCCGACACGTGCCCCTGGGCGAGCACGATGGCGTCCAGCTTGTTGAGCCGGGTGCCGTCCTCCAGCCGGACGCCCTGCGGCCCGCCGGGAACGCCGTGCGCGTCGGCCATCGCGACCGCCCGGGAGCGGTGGACGCGGATGGTCATGGACGGCGGGGCGCCGGCCACCACGGCGAGGAAGGCGTCGTTCAGGTACTGCCCGTAGAAGGCCCGGGTGGGGTAGGTGTTGGGGCCGAGGTCGGCGGCCTCGGCCAGGGTCCGCTCGTCGTACCCGCCCGGATGCTCGCCCTTGGAGAGGGACGTGGCCCACTCGTAGAGGCTCGGACCGGGTTCGATCGGCCCCTCCACCCGGACGCTGTCGTCCGTGTAGACGGTGATCTGCGAGGCGACCGTGTTCATCAGCAGGTGCCGGGACTGGTCGGTGCGCCAGACCCGGCCCGCCCCCGGCGCCGCCGGGTCGACGACGTGCACGGTGACGGCGCACCCGGCCGGTGACTTCCGTTCGTTGGCGCAGAGCCTCTCCAGTACCGAGAGGCCGCGCGGACCTGCGCCGATGACGCAGATCTGGAGATGGCGATCGATCATGCCCACGGCTCGCCATCGTAGTTGTGATGATCCATTGATGGAAAGGGCCGGATGTCGTGCATCCAGGCCACGTGCTCGTGCAGTTCGTCCTCGGAGAGGCCGCCGAGCAGCTTGTTTCGGGCCGTCGCGTCCTCCCCGGCCGGGTGCCAGAGCCGGACCGATTCGCGGGCCGCGCGCTGGATCGCCGCCGTGCGGGCGTGCCGTTCGGCGGCGAACCGTTCGAGCGTGTCCGTGAGTTCGGTGGTCTGGACCATCAACTCGCCGAGCAGGACGGCATCCTCCAGCGCCTGGCAGGCGCCCTGCGCCGCGTAGTGCAGCATCGGGTGGGCGGCGTCGCCGAGCAGCGCGACCCGCCCGTCGGTCCAGCCGTCCACCGGGTCGCGGTCCACCAGCACCCAGGACCGCCAGCCCTCGCCGAGGGCCAGCAGCCGGCGGGCGGCCGGCGCGGTGAGACCGGCCAGCTGGGCGTGGACCAGCTCCTCGCCGACCGCCACGCCGGCGATCGCCTCGGTCGCGCCGTTGTCCCGGGAGGCGGCGAGGTTGAGGAAGGCGCCGCCCGCGATCGGGTAGTGGACGAAGTGGCAGTGCGGACCCGCCCACCAGGTCACCGAGGTGGGCAGCCGCAGCTCCTCGGGCACCCGCTCCATCGGGACGATCGCCCGGTAGACGGTGATCCCGGAGATCCTCGGCTCGCCGTCGCCGACCAGCTGGGCACGGACCGCCGAGTGGATGCCGTCCGCCCCGATCAGCGCGTCCCCGGCGACCGTCCCGCCGCCGGCCAGCAGGGCCGTGGCGCCGCGCCCGTCCTGCCGGTAGCCGGTGACGGCGGTCGCGGCGCGCAGGTCGATCCGCGCGTCGGCCAGGCACGCCTTCAGCAGCAGCCCGTGCAGTTCGGCGCGGTGCACCACCACGTACGGGTTGCCGAACCGTCGCCGGTAGCGCTCGGTGAGCGTCAGGCTGGTGACGTGCTCGCCGGTCACGCCGTCCATGAAGCGGAGTTCGGCCATGTGGACACCGGCCGCCCGGACGGCGTCGCCGAGGCCGAGCCGCTCCAGCGCGAGGATGCCGTTGGGGGCGATCTGGATGCCGGCCCCGATCTCGGCGAACTCGGGGGCCCGTTCCAGGACGACGGCCCGGTGGCCGGCCCGGCTGACCGCCAGGGCGGTGGCCAGGCCGCCGATCCCGCCGCCGACCACGACGACGGTCGCCGGGGCCCCGGGGAGCGTGCCGGGGGGCGCGGCCGGGGGTCGCCCGTCCCGCTCGGGGAGCGCGCTCATCGGCCCGCCCCGCCGTCCTCGGCGGCTGCCAGCCGGCGGGCCAGCTCCAGCCGCTTGATCTTGGTCGTGGCGGTGGCGGGCAGCTCGCCGAGCTTCCACTGCACCGGGTCGGCCATCGGGGGCAGGCCCGCCGCCGCGGCCCGCCAGGCGGTGCGGTCGAGCGGGCGGTCGTCCTTGGTGCAGACGACCGGGACCGGCCGCCCGTCCGGCCCGGGGATGATGACCACCTCGGCCAGGTCGGCCAGCCGGGCGAAGAGGGTGTCCTCGGCCGCCAGGGTGGAGCCGAAGCCCTCGATCACGTCGACCTCGCGGTCCAGCAGGTGCACACAGCCCCACCGGGTGCGGTAGCCGACGTCACCCATCCGCCACCAGCCGTCGTTGACCTGCTTGTCGTACCGCTCCTGCTCACCGAGGTAGGTGACGATCCGGCCGTCGCTGCGCACCTCGATGAACCCCGGGTTCTCGGCCGACGGCGGCGCGCCGTTCCGGCTGACCACCCTGACGTCGGTGAAGCCCGGGAACGGCATGCCCACGCACCGGCCGTCCGCGTCCGGGCCGCGCCGCTTCGAGAAGGACCGGACCACCGCGGGACCGACCTCGCTCTGCCCGTACAGCTGGCCGAACACCGGGGCGCGGCGCGCCGAGGCGTTCAGCATGGTCTGCACGGTGCGCGGGTGGATGGCGTCGAAGGTGGAGGAGAACAGCTTGACGTTGGCCAGCGGGCGGCGCGGGTCCTCGGCCAGCTCCTCCCACTCCATGAAGGAGTTGGGGTGCGCCTCCAGGATCCCCGGCCGCAGCCGGGCGAACAGGTCGCCGACGTGCCGGGGGTCCGAGTCGGCCAGCACCAGGATCGGGAAGCCGCGGAACAGCGAGATCGCCAGGGCGGTGATCAGCCGCGAGTGGACGAAGGAGACGTGCATCGCGATCGTCTCGCGGCCGGGGACCAGCGGCCGGACGACGGTCGCCTGCGGGCGGTACCGGGCCTCCAGGGTCCGGCCGGTGTGGACGGCCAGCTTGGGCGTACCGGTGGTGCCGGAGGTGTGGGTGATCAGCGTCGGGTGCTCCGGCGGCATGGTCACCGGCGCGATCCGGGGCGAGCCGGCCAGCCCGGCCAGCCCGATCCCGTCGGGGTGGCCGCCCTTGGTCAGCAGGACGGTGTGCGCCAGTCCGAACACCTCGCCGGGCAGCTCCTGTTCGAGCTTCTCCTGGTCGGTGACGAGGAACGGCTCGTCGGTGCGGCGGATCAGTTCGGCGACGGTCTCGCCGTCCAGCTTCGGGGACAGCAGCACCGGGACGCCGCCGGTCCGTGCCACCGCGCAGGCGAGCAGGGTGATGTCGAAGCTGTTCGACTTGTAGACCACCACCCGGCGGCCCGGGCGGACCCCGGCGGCCCAGAGCCGGGACGCGAAGTCGTCGACCAGGTCGGCGATCTCGGCGACGGTGGCCCGCCGCCCCAGGTCGGGGGCGATGTCGAGGTCGTGGTCGAGGATCACCACGTTCGCGCCGTTCCGGACGGCGGCCCGCTCGAAGAGCGTGCCCAGCCGGATGCCCCGGTTGGCAATGCGCTGAAGTAGCACCGTTCCGCCCTCTCGTGGGTTTCGGGTTTTCTTTCAGGGGGGGATCGAAAGGCATTTCAAGCGCTGTTCAGAGGTGTGCACAGACACACGGAGGCCGGAGACGGCCGGGAAGGCGGCCGGGAGGGGTGTGGGGAGGCGGCCGGGAAGGCTGCAGTGAGCGGCCGGGCGGGGTGTCGGGGACGGCGGCCGGGACGGCGGCCGGGATGTGCCGCGAACGGCCCCCGGGCTCCGTCAGCCCTTCTCGACGACCTGCTTGATCCGCTCCAGGGTCACGCCGAGGTCCCCGGCCACCTTCTCGCCCCACTCGGCGAAGAACCGACGCTTCGCGTCCGCGTCCATCTCCGCGGTGATCCCGCGGATCCCCTCGGTGGCGGTGCCCATCCTGAAGTGGTGCACCAGCAGGCTGCCGTCGCCGTCGGCCTCGATGTCGAAGGCCCAGACGCTGTCCTGGGCCCGTCCGCCGCTGTCCCGCATGGCCCAGCGGAAGGTCCGGCCCGGGTCTGCCGCGAGCACCTCGGCGTGGGTGAACCAGGTGCCGCGGACCACCGGCGCCCAGGAGACCACGTCCGGGCTGCGCAGGTTCTCGCCGCGGAACACCGAACCGACCGCTCCGGGCTCGCCGGAGATCCAGCTGCCGCCCTGGCATTCCGGGCTCCACTCGCCGCTGCGCGGGAGGTCGCTGATCACCGAATAGACCTCGGCCGGTCCGGCGGAAATCCGGAGCTCGGCGCGGGATGCGAAAAGGGGCGCGATTTCTGCGGTGTTTTCTCCCATGGCCGGAATCCTGGGCGGCGGCGTGCGGGAGGGTCAAAGGTCGCCCGGCGGGTCCGTCAAGTCCGGTGGTGGACCTGACAGATCAGCGGCCGGCCGGTCGGGCGGCGGGTGGCGGCCCCGGTACGCTCCCGGCGCACGCGGGGCGGGTCGGGTCGGGGCGGGGCGGCTCGTGACCTGCCCCGCCACCTGTGCCGCGACCCGCCGGGCTACACCTCCAGGCCGAAGTGCAGGGCGGTCACGGCCATCCGGTGCGCGTGGTAGAAGCGGTGCGCGCCGTGGTTGGCCGTCCCCGAGTCCAGCTCGATCCGCACGCAGCCGGCGGCCCGGGCCCGCTCCCGGAGGACCGCGAAGAGCCGCCCGCCGACCCCGGTCGACCGGGCCTCGGGCGCGGTCACCAGGTCGTCGACGAAGAACAGCCGCCCCCGGCTGGTGGCCAGCACCCGGTGCGCGGCCACCGCCAGACAGCGCCCGCGGGCGTCGTACGCGGCCGTGAACACCAGCCCCTGGCCGTGCGCCTCGGTGGCGAACGCGACGAACCCGTCCGGGCCGAGCGCCGGCCGCAGCGCGCCGATCAGCGGTGCGACGTCGCGGGTCAGCGCAGGCGTTCCCGGTACGACGTCGACGACGGTCAGTTCCATCTGCGCGGCCCCCCTGGCGGCTTCGACGGTCAAACGGTCAAGCGGTCACGTGCTCACGTGCTGGTGAAGCGGTCGAGCGGTCGGCGTGGTCCGTCCGGTCACGTGGTCGCTCCGGTGGCGCGGTACACCTTGAGGAACGCCGTCACCCCGCTCGCCACGACCTCGGCGATCCGTTCCGCCGGCATCGGGATCGCGCCGTAGAAGGTGGGCTGGGCGACGGCGATGAAGGTCAGCAGGTTGAGGTGGCGGGCCGCCTCGTCCGGGTCCGGCACCAGCAGCAGCCCGCGGTCGGCGAACTCGGTCATCCAGTGGGTGAGCACCCGGTGCGTCTCGCGGGGCCCGGCTTCCTGCCAGGCCTCCAGGACGGCCGGGCGGATGTGCAGGGCCTCGGCCTCGATCGTCCGGACCAGGGCCCAGTGCTCGGCGAAGGTGGTCAGCGACCCGACCCGGTCCAGGCCGAAGTCGATCAGGTCGCCGCGCAGGTCGACGATCTTCCGCAGGTGGCGGTCGGCGATCTTCGCCTGGGTGGCGGCCACCGTGGAGGCGCCCTCCAGGATCACCGACTGGAACAGCTGCTCCTTGTCGGCGAAGTGGTTGTAGATGGTCCGCTTGGAGACGCCGGCCTCGGCGGCGATGGCGTCCACGCTGGTGCGGGTGAAGCCCTCCCGGCCGAACACGGTGCGCGCGGCGCGGGCGATGGCCACCCGCTTCTCCGGCATGCCGCGGTGACCGGCGGCCTGAGCGGCCTGAGCGGCCGGTGTCGCCGGGGCGGCCTGGGCCGCCGTGGCGTCCGGCGTGGCCGAAACCGGTGCCGTCGCGGTCTGTTCGACCATCGGAATAACCTCCTTGCAGTGCACTACATCGTGTAGTTTACGACATGCTTGAGGTGAAGCGGACTTGAAGTCCTACGCTCGGTGGCACGTCCAGAACCACCCGGAGGGAAGCGTTCCATGGCCGTTCAGCTGAACCACACGATCGTTCCGGCGCGCGACGACAAGGAGTCCGCGCGCTTCCTCGCCGACATCCTGGGCCTCGCCGACCCGGTCTACAGCGAGCCCTTCCAGATCGTCCGGCTCAGCAACGACGTCGCGCTCGACGTCATGCGGGTCGACGGCCCGATCACCACCGGGCACTACGCCTTCCTGGTCGACGACACGGAGTTCGACGAGATCCTCGACCGGGTCAGGGCCCGCGGGCTCACCTTCTGGGCCGACCCGTTCCACCGCCACGCCGGCCGCACCAACGACTGGTACGGCGGGCGCGGCGCCTACTTCGAGGACCCCAGCGGCCACAACCTGGAGATCATGACCCGCGCCTCCGACGCCGGCCGCTGAGGCCCGCGACGGACGGCCCGGCCGCGGCCCCGGGGGGAGGCCGCGGCCGGGTCCCGCCGCCCGCGACGGTCCTCGTCGCGGGCGGCCACCCCGGCCCGCCCCCCTCCCGGGTCCCTCACCGCGCGGCCGATGGTGACGCTCCGTCAGCAAGCCTTCCGGGCCGACCTGACAGAGAGCGGATGCGGACGGGATTGCTCCGCCCGCGACCGGGTTAGCCTCCCGGCATGATCGAGACCACAGGGCCGGTGTACCGGCCGGGCGATGACGACTACGACGCCCAACGGACCGGCTACAACCTCGCGTTGGACCACCACCCCGCACTGGTGGTGGCCGCCGCCGACACCGCCGACGTCGCGGCCGCCGTCCGGTACGCCGACGAGCACGGCCTCGCGGTCGCCGTCCGCGCCACCGGCCACGGCATCTCCGTCCCCACCGACGGCCAGCTCGTCATCAGCACGGCGGGGCTGAAGGGCGTCACGGTCGACCCGGACGCCCGCACCGCCACCCTCGCGGCCGGCGTCCGCTGGCACGAGGTGCTCGCCGCCGCCGCACCGCACGGCCTCGCCCCGCTCAGCGGCTCCAACCCCGACGTCGGCGCGGTCGGCTACACCCTCGGCGGCGGCATCGGCCTGCTCGGCCGCCGCTACGGGTACGCCGCCGACCACGTCCGCCGCCTCGACGTGGTCACCGCCGACGGCCGGCTGCGCACCGCCACGCCCGACACCGAGCCCGACCTGTTCTGGGCCCTGCGCGGCGGCAAGGACAACTTCGGCGTCGTCGTCGCCATGGAGATCGACCTCGTCCCGGTCGCGACCCTGTTCGGGGGCGGCCTCTACTTCCCCGCCGAGTCCGCCGCCGCCGCGCTGCACGGCTGGGCCGAGTGGAGCCGGACGGTTCCCGAGGAGCTCGCCACCTCCGCCCAGCTGATCCGCTACCCCGACCTGCCCGTGCTGCCCGAACCGCTCCGCGGCCGGTACGCCGCCGTCCTCCGGGTCGCCTGGAGCGGCCCCGCCGACCAGGGCGAGGACCTGGTCAAGCCGCTGCGCGCCCTCGGCACCCCGCTGCTCGACACCGTGCGCGAGCTGCCGTTCCAGGACGCCGGCACCATCCACCACGAACCGCCGTTCGCGCACCCCGCGTACGACCGCAACACCGCGCTGCGGGAACTCGCCCCCGAGGCGGTGGACACCCTCCTCGACCTCGCCGGGCCGGACACGGACAGTCCGCTGATCGTCGAGATCCGCCTCCAGGGCGGCGCCTACTCCCGCGAGCCGGCCGTGCCGAACGCGGTCGGCGGCCGCGACGCCGGCTACCTCGCCTTCTCCACCAGCCTGATCGAACCGGGCCGGCTCGACGACCTGCGCGCCGCCCACCGCACCCTGCACGAACGCCTCGGCCCGTGGTCCACCGGCGGGGCCTTCGCCAACTTCTTCGGCTTCGACGCCGCCGACCCGGCGACCGTCCGCACCGCCTACCCCGAGGACGTCCACCGGCGGCTCACCGAACTCAAGGCCGTCTACGACCCGGGGAACCTCTTCCGCCTGAACTTCAACATCCCGCCCGCCGCCTGACGCCCGCCGCCTGACGCCCGCCGCCTGACGTCCGGCCGCGCGGTGCCGCCGGCCGACGTCCGGCCGCCACGACGTACGTTTCTCCTCGTCCTTCCTCGCCGGGCAACGGTTCACCGCCGTCCCGGGCTCTGGGAGGGCGAGGAGGTACTCATGGGAGCCAAGAAGGCCGAGCGGGACTTCGAGTTCAACGCGTTCATGACCGGTGCCTGGCCACGTCTGATGCGCACGGCGTTCCTGCTGTCGGGGGAGCGCTACCTGGCGGAGGACCTGGTCCAGACGGCACTGGAACGGACGTACGCGGCCTGGGGGAAGGTCACCCGGGCCGACGATCCGTACGCGTACGTGCGCCGGATCCTGATCAACGAACACGCCCGCCGGTTCCGGCGGAAGCTTCCCGAGCGGCTGGTCACCGCCGTCCCCGAGCAGTCCGGCCCGGACGGCTTCGGACGGGTCGACGACCGGGCGGCGCTGCTGGAGGCGCTCGGCACGCTGCCCCCCGGGCAGCGCCAGGCGGTGGTGCTCCGGTACTGGGAGGACCTCAGCGAGTCCCAGGCCGCCGCCGCCATGGGCTGCTCCGTGGGCACGGTCAAGAGCCAGGCGTCGAAGGGGATCGCCAAGCTGCGCGAGCTCTCCTCACTCAACACCAGGACGAGCATCGGAGGTGCGGCGTGAACCGCGACGAAACAGGGTCGGCCGGAGCGGTCGAGGGAACGGGGGCGGTGGTCCGGGAGCTCTCCGGACTGGCGGAGACGGTGCAGATCGGCCCCGTGCCGTACACCGCCGTCCAGGCCGGAGGACGCCGCAGGGTGATGCGGCGGCGGTCCCTGCTGACGGGGGCGACGGCGCTCGCCGTGGTCGCGGCCGTCGGCGGCGTCGCGGCCGTCAACGGCGGCCCCGGCCCGTCGTCCCGGACCGGGCCGCTGATCGCGGCGTCCGCGCCGCTCTCGCCCGCGGCGGGCCCCGGACAGGCTCCGGCCGCCACACCCACCCAGACCGCCCCGCCCGCCCCCCGGGACCCGTTCACCCCGGTCCGGGTGCAGATGGCGTCGGGCACCAAGGACGGCAAGCCGTGGACCGCCTGGGCGGCCCTCTGGCCGGCCGTCTCCAAGGAACAGGCCCTCCAGCAGGCCCGGCTGATCTGGGAGGAGGACAAGGCGGCGGGCTCCACCGACTCCCCGCCGACCCAGGACTACGTCGACCAGTACCGGCACGCCGACCACGACCAGGTGGTCTTCTCCCTGATCGTGGACGGCAAGCGGATCTCGCGGTCGGTGGCGAGCGAGCAGCCCGTCCGGGGCGCCGTCCCGTTCTGGGGCACCCCTCCGCCCGGCTCGACCCCGCCCGGCGGGGTCGAGGACGTCACCGGCGGCGCCGCCTTCCACGCCTGGGCCAAGAACGGCACCGACGACCCGTTCTACGGCGCCCCCGAGGTCGGCTTCTTCACGGTCGCCCCCGAGGTCTCCTACGCCGAGGTGAAGTGGGCCGACGGCACCGTCACCCGGCCCGCCGTCGTGACCCTCGGCGACTCGCCCGTCCGCTGGGTCGCCGCCGACGGCACCTCGTCCAAGTACCGGGTCAGCCTCTACCTCGCGGACGGCACCCTCTACGCGGCCCAGAAGGGCTGAGCCGCCCGTCCGGGGCCGGGTGCGCGGGTCCTGTGGTCGGAGCGGTCCACCGCCCCGGGTACCGGAGCGCGCAGCCCGGAACCCCCGGACGGGCCGCCACGGCTGCTGCGCGTGGTGTTCTTCGCCCAAGCGGAGGCTTGGGCGAAGAACACCATGCGAGCAGGCCCTGGATCGAGTGGGTTACGACTGGCTACCGGCGGGGAAATCGGTGGTTGTCTCTCGGCGGCGGGATCCTCAAGCCGTGTGCAGCAGCGGTGGCCAGTCACTGTGCGTTCCACCCTGGGACGCGTGGGCCTCCATCCACTGCCGTGCCTTCCTTCACAGCGCGCACAGGCTCGAAGCACTTCTTCCCGATGCCGTTCGAAAAGTCGTCCCGTGTTGTCCTACCGCGCTCCTATCCTCGACCCCATGACACCTCCTTCCGCGCCGGACAGACCTCGATCGGACCCGGACTGGGCCTGGGACGAGCTGGTCCTCGTCTGCGACCTGGTCGCTCGCAACGGCTGGAAGCAGATTCACGCCCGTGAGGGCGACCCGAGGGTCGAGGAGATGGTGGCGATCCTCCAAGCGCTCCCGATCCATCCCCCGGCCGCGCGGGGCCCGAAGTTCCGCAACAGCAATGGTGTCGGCCGCAAGATGCTGGACTTCGAGACCGCCCGTGACCCGAACCGGAAGAGCACCAAGGGCGGAGTGGGCGTGATCAAGGCGCTGGAGGCATTCGACCAGCGGCCGCAGGAGATGGCCGCGCACGCGCGGGCCCTCCGTGAGGCCGTGGCCGCCGGCGACCTCCGTGATCTCCCGCAGCTGGACGGGGCGGAGTCCGAGGAACTCAGCGCCCTGGAGGGCAGGCTGCTGCTCCAGCTCCACCTGCGGCGAGAGCGCAACCAGAAGCTCCGCAAGGAGAAGATCGCCCGTGCCCGCCGGAGTGGCCCGCTGGCCTGTGAAGCCTGCGGATTCGACTTCGCGAGGACGTACGGGGTGCGCGGCGATGGCTACATCGAGTGCCACCACATCGTGCCGCTGCACGTGGCAGGTGAGGGCCGGGTACGGCTCGACGACCTCGCCCTGATCTGCTCGAACTGCCACCGGATGATCCACCGGCAGTCGCCCTGGCTCACACCGCGACAGCTGAAGGACCTGATCTGCTCCCAGCCCGTGGCGTCGGTCGCGGAGTTCTCTGGTCACGGCGACGTCGGTCAGAGCTGAGGACGCCGGAGGGCCCGACCGCTTCCGGTCGTGGCCCTTCGTTGCTGGCGGTAGCGGTGGGATTCGAACCTGCGGTGGAGCCTCCCCGCGCGCTATCGAGATCTGAGCACCGCTGTTCAGCCTCTCCTGAGCCGTTGGCGTACGGGTAGGCGTACGAGGCATGCAGAAGGCCCCGGAGAGTGAACTCTCCGGGGCCTTCCCAGTACGGTGGCCAGGGCCGGGGTCGAACCGGCGACCTTCCGCTTTTCAGGCGGACGCTCGTACCAACTGAGCTACCTGGCCGTACTGCACCGTCTCTTGCGAGACGAGCGATCCCGACGGGACTTGAACCCGCGACCTCCACCTTGACAGGGTGGCGAGCTAACCAACTGCTCCACGGGACCTGAGGTGGTGTCGCTCCACCAGGTCTTGCCTTACTGCACTGTACTACGGTACTGCGTGCCCCCAACGGGATTCGAACCCGTGCTACCGCCTTGAAAGGGCGGCGTCCTGGGCCACTAGACGATGAGGGCTTGCGGCCTGTCCCGCTGTCTCCAGCGTTCGGGGACGTCGAGAAGCATATGGGATGCCGGGCGGATCGCCAAAACGGGTTTCGGCCAGGTGGGCGGTGGGGCGCCGGTGGGGCGGTCCGGCCCGGGTGCGGTCGGGGTGCGAGCGGCGTGCGGTCGGGGTGCGGGCTCAGGACCAGCCGAGTTCGTCGAGCTCGTGGTCGTCGAAGCCGAAGTGGTGGGCGACCTCGTGGATCACCGTGGTGCGGACCTCGTCGACGACCTGCTCGCGGCTGTCGCAGAGGCGGAGGGTCGGTCCCCGGTAGACGAGGATCCGGTCCGGCAGCACGCCGGCGTACCACTCACCGCGTTCGGTGAGCGGGGTGCCCTCGTACAGGCCGAGGAGCTCGGGGTCGGCGGGGTCGGGTTCGTCCTCGACGAAGACCGCGACGTTGTCCATCATGGCCGCGAGCTGCGGGGGGATCTGGTCGAGCGCATCGCTGACCAGTACCTCGAAGTCTTCCCGGGTCATCTCCACCGGATCATTGTCGGGTCTGGGGTGACGGTGTGCCAGGCGGTCGACGGCGGTGTTTCATGGGCTCATGGCGACCTCGGAGGGCGTGGTGCCGGACGGCCCGGTGGGAGACCCGTCGCGGACGGTGGTCCCGCGGCGGCCGTCGGCGCTGCGCGGGCAGGGGCCGGCGGTGGCGGTGGTGGCGGTCGGCGGGGCGCTGGGGGCGGCGGCCCGGTACGGGGCCGGGCTGCTGTGGCCGACCGGGACGGCGGCGTTCCCGTGGACCACGCTGCTGGTCAACGTGGCCGGGTGCGCGGTGATCGGGGTCTTCCTGGTGGTGGTCACCGAGGGCCGTCCGGCGCACCCGTTGCTGCGGCCGTTCTTCGGGACCGGCGTGCTGGGCGGGTTCACGACCTTCTCGACGTACGCGGTGGACATCCGCGGCCTGCTGGAGGAGGGACGGCCGGGCCTCGGGCTGGCCTACCTCGGCGGGACGCCGGTGGCGGCGCTGGTGGCGGTCTGGGGGGCGTCCCGGGTGACGCGCCGTCTGGTCCGGCACGGCGCGGGGAGGTCGGCGTGACGGGGCGGGGGCCGGAACCGGAACCGGGGGCGGATCAGGGGCGAGGTCCGGCGTCGTCGCGGCTGGGCGGGGAGGCGCTGCGGCTGACGGTGCTGGTCGGCGAGAACGACCGCTGCCGGCACCGCCCGCTGTACAGCGAGATCGTGCACCGGGCGCGGGCCGCCGGGCTGGCCGGGGCGAGCGTGTTCCGGGGGATCGAGGGTTTCGGGGCGTCGTCCCTGGTGCACACGGCGCGGCTGCTGTCGCTGAGCGAGGACCTGCCGGTGGCGGTGGTGATCGTGGACGCGGAGGAGCGGGTGCGGGCCTTCCTGCCGCAGCTGGACGGGCTGGTGAGGGAGGGGCTGGTGCTGCTGGACCGGTGCGAGGTGGTCCGGTACGCGGGCCGCGGCGGGCCGTCCGCGGACGGCGCGGCGGGTTCGCGCGGCGAAGCCGGGGAGGCCGGGGCGTGAACTGGTTGCCGGTGGTGGCGGGCGCGGCGGTCGGTGCGCCGCTGCGGTACCTGACCGACCGGGTGGTGCAGTCCCGGCACGACTCGGTGTTCCCGTGGGGGACGTTCACCGTGAACGCGGCCGGCTGCCTGGTGCTGGGGCTGTTGACCGGCGCGGTGGCGGCCGGTGCCGCGTCCTCGCACGTCCGGCTGCTGGTCGGGACGGGGTTCTGCGGGGCGCTGACCACGTACTCGACCTTCTCGTACGAGACGCTGCGGCTGGCGGAGGGCGGGGCCGGGCGGTACGCGCTGGCCAACGTCGTGGGCAGCGTCGTGGTGGGCCTGGCGGCGGTCTACGCGGGGGCTGGCCTGGCCTCGGCGCTCTGGGGCTGATCGCCCGGCGAGCGGGGCGTCCTGGGGCGGTCGCGGGTCCGGTCGGGGCACGCCCGTTCGGACCCGGGGGCGGGAGCGGCGCTCGTTCGGGTGCTTCCGGTGGGCCGGTCCGTGTCCGTGCGCCGGGGGCGCGCGTTGGGCACCAGAAATGGTGGCCGCGCGCGGTGGGTGGGCGGTCCGCCCGGGGCGGGGTCAGGAGAGGGAGCGCGGTGGCGGCGAAGCGTGCGATGCGTGCGGTCCGTGCGGTGCGTACGGAGCGGGAGACGGGCGCTCGGGAGGGGCGGCCGGCGGAGCCGTCGGCGGCCGGGATCCCGGCGAGGGAACCGGCGGAGTCCGGGCGCCCGGCGGCGGTGGTGCGGTCGCTCGCGGAGCGGCGGGCCGAGCCGCGCACGGCGGCGGTCCGGACCGGGGTGGTGCGGGCGGCGGCGGTGCTGGCGGTGGCCGGGCTGGGGCTGACCGGGTGCATGTCGGTGGGGCCCGGGGCGGACGAGAAGCACGGTGCGGTGCCGGTCGGCCAGGCGGGGACGGCGGCCAGGCCGGGGTCCGGCCCGTCGGCCTCGCCGACGGCCGGCGGGCACCAGGGCGGTGCCTCGGGGCGGCCGGAGCGTGCGGGGAGCGTGCAGGGGCAGAACGCGCCGGGCGGCGGCCTCGGCCCGGCCGTGGGCGAGCAGCCCGTCGTGACGGGTGATCTGAGCGACGCGAACGGCGCACCTGCCGGCGCGGAGCCGGTACCGGCCGGTGCGCCCGGCGAGTCCGCGCCCGGCGTGAGCGGCTCGGCCGGGGGCGCGAGCGTCAGCCCGGCGCCCCACGCGGGCTCCGGTGCGACCGCGGGCGGTGCGGCGGGCGGCGTGGGCGGGACCGCGGGGACGGGACACACCACGGGGGGCACCGGGGCCACCACCGGGACGGGCGCGGGCCCCGGCGACGGCCGTTCCGGCGGCTCGGCGGCATCCACCCCGGCCGCGAGCCCGAGTGCCCGGCCGCCCGCCTCGCCGGAGCCCGGGCACACCACGCCCGCGCCGACCGCCACCCCGGCGCCGGTGCCGTCACCCGCTGTGACGGCCTCGTCGGCGCCGAGTGCGGGGACCGGAGGGTAGTGGCGCGTGCGGCCGGGCTCCGGTTCCCAGGTCCGGTCAGCGCATTTGCCTTTGATCCCGAGGTTCGTCTATGGTGGTAGATCGTTCGTTTGATCCATTTGACTGGCGCCCTAACTCACCTGGCGCCCTTGGCGCGTTCCGGCGATCCGTGGCTGACCGCATAGAGGCGGTTGTGAAACAGAACCCCGGACTTTGGCGCGTGCCACTTCCGGAAGGTTTTAGATGTCTCTCGTTGACGACGCCCGCTTCGCCATGCCTGCGAGCGAGTCCGCCGCCGATGCCACCACCACCGAGCCGACCACCGACTCCCTCGACGCCGCCCAGCCGGTCGTCGAGGCCGACGCCGAGCTGATCGCCGCCGTCGACGAGGTCGAGGCCGCCGACACCGACGCGGTCGAGACCGCCGAGGAGCCCGCCGAGCCCACCCTCACCTTCGGCGACCTGGGCCTGCCGGACGACATCGTCCGCGCCCTCGCCAAGCGTGACGTCACCACCCCGTTCCCGATCCAGGCCGCGACCATCCCGGACGCGCTGGCCGGCAAGGACGTGCTGGGCCGCGGCCGCACCGGCTCCGGCAAGACCCTCAGCTTCGGCCTGCCGCTGCTGACCCGCCTCGCCGCCGGCGAGCGCACCCGTGCCAAGCACCCGCGCGGCCTGATCCTCGTCCCGACCCGTGAGCTGGCGATGCAGGTCGCCGACGCCCTGGAGCCCTTCGGCTCGGTGCTCGGCCTGCGGCTCAAGGTGGTCTGCGGCGGTACCTCGATGTCCAACCAGATCTACGCGCTGGAGCGCGGCGTCGACGTCCTCGTCGCCACCCCCGGCCGCCTGCGCGACCTGATCAACCGCGGCTCCGCCAAGCTCGCCGACGTCCAGGTCGCCGTCCTCGACGAGGCCGACCAGATGGCCGACATGGGCTTCCTGCCCGAGGTCACCGAGATCCTCGACCAGGTGCCGGCCGGCGGCCAGCGCCTGCTGTTCTCCGCCACCCTGGAGAACGAGATCGACACCCTGGTCAAGCGCTACCTGAACAACCCGGTCACCCACGAGGTCGACCCGTCGGCCGGCGCGGTGACCACCATGACCCACCACATCCTCGTGGTGAAGCCCAAGGACAAGGCGCCGATCACCAACGCGATCGCCGCCCGCAAGGGCCGCACGATCATCTTCGTCCGCACCCAGATGGGCGCCGACCGCGTCGCCGAGCAGCTCGTCGAGGCCGGTGTGAAGGCCGACGCGCTGCACGGCGGCATGACCCAGGGCGCCCGTACCCGGGTCCTCGGCGACTTCAAGGACGGCTACGTCAACGTCGTCGTCGCCACCGACGTCGCCGCGCGAGGCATCCACGTCGACGGCATCGACCTGGTTCTCAACGTCGACCCGGCCGGTGACCACAAGGACTACCTGCACCGCTCGGGCCGCACCGCCCGTGCCGGCCGCTCCGGCACCGTCGTCACCCTGGTGCTGCCGCACCAGCGCCGCGGCGTCTTCCGCCTGATGGAGGACGCGGGCGTCGACGCCGGCCGCCACATCCTGGACCACGCCTTCGACCCCGAGGTGGCCCGGATCACCGGCGCCCGTTCGCTGGTCGAGGTCCAGGCGGAGAGCGCGGCGAACATCGCCGGTGCCGCCGAGCGCGAGGTCGCCGACATGGGCCGCCAGCTGGAGCGCGCCCAGCGTCGCGCCGCCGAGCTGCGCGACGAGGCCGACCGGCTGTCCGCGCGGGCCGCGCGCGAGCGTGCCGACCTGGGCATCGTGGACGAGGCCCCGGCCGCCGAGGCCGAGGGCGAGGCCGTGACCACCGGCGAGACCGCCGTGACCGAGCCGGCCGCGACCCCCGCGGTGACCGAGGAGCGCGCGCCGTCGCACCGCGAGGCGCGCAGCGAGCGCCCCGCGTTCCGCGAGGACCGTCCGTCCTTCAACCGTGACCGTGACGACCGCGGTGGCCGCTCCGGTGGTTTCAACCGTGACCGTGACGACCGTGGCGGCTTCAACCGTGACCGTGGGGACCGTCCGTCCTTCAACCGTGACCGTGACGACCGCGGTGGCCGCCCCGGCGGTTTCAACCGTGACCGTGACGACCGTGGCGGCTTCAACCGTGACCGTGGGGACCGTCCGTCCTTCAACCGTGACCGTGACGACCGCGGTGGCCGCC